>DYVS01000088.1:0-12287 GCA_020743075.1 Butyricimonas virosa
GGATATACCATTTTTATATACAATTTCCACTCTTTTGAAACTATAAAACCGTTTGTTTTAAAGGTTTCTGCATCTCGGGTGTGGGAAACGGCAAAAAGAGGTTGTTCCCCTGCAAATTCTTTTTTCGCGAAGTCAATCAAGGCGGATAGTAACGAGGAATTGCTTCCTGATACGTAATAATTATCAATACAGGCGCCCGCACTTTTTATGTCAATAGGCATGAAACCTTTCACCACTCCCTTCTCTGTTGCCACAAGCCATTTGTGGTGGACGGAGGTCTTGAACGGGTAGTTGTTATTGTACCGGAGTACGGGAATGCTCATTACCAACGGTGCCACGAGTTGGTATAATCGAGGGTCCGTACCATGTAATTTTTCTATGTCCATAACCGATCGCTTTTTGCAAAACTAATAAAATTAAGCAAGGATTCAAAAGAATAATAAATAAACCTTTTAATATTGGCTTTACAAAGTAAATGTCGAACGTGTATATTATCATTTGTTTCTTATGTGAAATACTCGGAAAGGTAATTTGTATTATTTTTTTCATCTGTTTGCTGCTTGTGTTGTCGATTCTCGTGTTGTTTGTATAGGAGAGACTTACCCGAACGTGGTGAACGGGTTAAGCATTGGAACACGTGGACATGGAGCCCTATATGACGAAAATGAATTTATCGGTTTATCCCTCGATTTCCTCCTCGTAGTCTTCTTCCGCACTGAAACAGTTAAACGTGTAGATCGTTTTGTGGTGATACCGTTCGCCCGGATTCAAACGAGTGGAAGGAAAGCGAGGATGATGGGGGCTGTCCGGGAGCATTTGTGTCTCTAGAGCAATTCCCGAATAGGGACCGTAATGCTTTCCACCTTTCCCGTTGGCCACGTTGATGTATTTTCCAGTGTAAACCTGCAAGCCGGGGTAATCCGACAGGATGGTAACCGTGATCCCGTTTTTCGGGTGGGACAATTCGGCCATGAGTTGGGGTTCTATCGGATCTCCGAACGTGTAGCAATCATCCAACCCGTCTTCCTGCAAGGCGAGGAAAAGCGGTTTGTTGAAATCGAAAGCGTGTTTTTTGTCTGTCGAGAGAACAGTTCCCGTTGGGATTAAATCAGGAGTTGTTTCCAGATAGTGGGAGGTATAAAGCCGTAGTTCGTGATTTCCGATATTCTCGTCGGTCGGCCTTAAATTGAAATAGGGGTGTTGCGTGAGATTCACGTGTGTCGGTTGATCGCAATTAGCCTCGTAGATCACCCGGAACACGTTGTTTTCAATGGAATAACGAACCGTGACGTCCAATGTACCGGGGAAGCCGTTCTCCCCGTCCGGGCTAGTGTAGTGCAGAATGAGATGTTCGTTGTCCGGTTGTTCTACGTCCCAAAGACGTTGATCGAATCCGGGCGTTCCCCCGTGGAGTGTATTTTCTTTTTCATTCTTGTTCAACACGTAAGTCTTGTTGTCAATTGTGATCTCCCCGCCTTTGATGCGGTTACCATAACGTCCGATGAGCGCTCCGAAATAAGGGTAATTCTTTCGGTACTCCGGGGCAATATATTGCTCGAGGGTATCAAATCCTAAAACCACGTCTACAAGTTTCCACCTGCAATCGCGTACAAATATGTTTTTTATAATCCCGCCGAGATTACATACGTGAATTTCAAGGCATTCATTCTTGAGAATATATTCTTTCAGTTCCATGATCCATGATTTTAATCGACTCATAAAAATAAGCAATAGGATGTAATTTTCATTCGTGTTGAATATAAAATTTTAAAGAAAATACTTTAACTTTGTAGACGTGTGGCGTTAGCCCCCATTTTAAATTCTAAATTTTGAATTCTAAATTAAATTAAAATGGATACAGGCGTGTTGGAAAAAAGATTTGAGGAGATTTACGGGACAAAGGTTGGACATCTGTATTTTGCTCCCGGACGAGTAAATCTGATTGGGGAACATATTGATTATAACGGGGGACGGGTGTTCCCGTGTGCGTTAAGTTTCGGGACTTATCTGGCCGTGGCTCGTCGGGATGATCAGAAAATTGCTTTCGCCAGTATGAACCAAACTTTTCAAGTGGAATGTGATCAAGGTATTTTTGAGAATAAACCCAGTGAATGGGTGAAATATCCTTTGGGCGTGGCGAAGGAGTTTGCGGATCGGGGGCTTGATCCGTGGGGTTTTAACATCCTGTATTTCGGGGATATTCCGAATGGGGCCGGGTTATCCTCGTCAGCCTCGATAGAGGTCGTGACGGCGTTTATGCTGAATGATCAGTTGAATATCGGGTTGGATGTGGTGGAGTTGGTGAAAATGTCACAACGGGCAGAGAATGTCTTCGTGGGCATGAATTGTGGGATTATGGATCAGTTTGCCGTGGGTATGGGAAAGAAGGAGCACGCTATTGCGCTGGATTGTGGTACTTTGGATTATGATTTGATCCCGTTAAGCCTTAATGGGTATAAATTGGTAATCACCAATTCAAATAAAAATCATGATCTGGTTACTTCCGAGTATAATGTGCGGCGGAGCCAGTGTGAACAGGCTTTGATCGATATAAATCAAGAATTGAACGTGAAACATCTGTGTGATTTGAGCGAGGATGAATTGGAGAGGGTGCGGCATCTGATTTCCGATGAAACCGTTTATCGCCGGGCTCGTCATGCCGTCTCGGAGAACGCTAGGGTGAATGAGGCCATTGACGTGTTGCAGAAGGGGGATTTGGTTCGTTTCGGGGAATTGATGAATGCGTCGCATCGGTCATTGAAGGAAGATTACGAGGTTACCGGTGTCGAGATGGATACGCTGGCGGAGGAAGGGCAGAAGTTACCGGGCGTACTGGGATCCCGGATCACGGGGGGTGGTTTCGGTGGTTGCACCGTGAGTCTTGTGAAAGAGGACAACGTACAGGAATTTATCGAGAAGTTGGCTCCCGTGTATCATGATAAAATTGGATTGAATGCCGAGTTTTACGTGGCGGACATTGGTGATGGTGTGAGGAAAATTTACTAAGTATAAACCATAACAATTGGAAAAATGTTGAACACGAGTTTTGAGTTCTGGGATTATTTCATTTTCGGGGCGTATGCCTTAATGATTATTGCCGTGGGATTATGGGTGTCAAGAGGTAAGAAAGGCGTGCAGAAGACAACAGAGGATTATTTCCTTGCGAGCAAATCGTTACCATGGTGGGCTATCGGGGCCTCGTTGATTGCGGCGAATATCTCTGCCGAACAATTTATCGGGATGTCCGGATCGGGGTTCGCCGTGGGACTGGCTATTGCCTCGTACGAGTTTATGGCAGCTTTGACCTTAATCATCGTGGGTAAATTCTTTTTACCTGTATTTATCAAACAGGAGCTTTATACGATCCCTGAATTCGTGGAAAAACGTTTTTCCAAGAACTTGAAGACTATTCTTGCTGTTTTCTGGATTGCCTTGTTTATTTTCGTGAACCTGACTTCAGTACTTTTCCTGGGGGCAAAAGCTATTGATACGATTATTGGTACGGGTAACGGGGAGTTATTCATTCCCGCTATCGTTGGGCTGGCCTTTGTTGCTGCGGCGTATTCCATTTACGGGGGATTATCGGCAGTTGCATGGACGGATGTGATTCAGGTGGCTTTGTTGATCGTCGGGGGCGTTATAACTACGCTTATCGCTTTGGATAACGTGTTGCCCAGTGGCGGTGTCGTGGAGGGATTTAATCACGTCGTGAACACGGCGGGCGATAAGTTCCATATGATTATCTCGAAGGATAACCCGGAGTTTAAAAACCTGCCGGGTATTGCTGTACTTATCGGTGGTTTATGGGTGGCAAACCTTTATTATTGGGGGTTCAATCAATATATTATCCAGCGGACCTTGGCGGCCAAGTCTTTGAAAGAGGCTCAACGAGGTATTGCTTTTGCGGCGTTTCTGAAATTGATCGTGCCTTTGATCGTGGTTATTCCGGGAATCGTGGCTTTCGTGATGTACACCGAGTCCAAAGACCCGTCCGTGACGGCTATGTTCGAGATGACGGGAGGAAATGATAAAGCTTATCCGTGGCTGATCGGGACGTTTGTACCCACGGGTTTGAAGGGACTGGTGCTGGCGGCATTAGCAGCGGCTATCGTTTCTTCGTTGGCTTCCATGCTGAATTCGACTTCTACCATTTTCACGATGGATATTTATAAACCTTATATGGATCGGGAGGCCTCACACAAAAAATTGGTGAGTGTGGGACGAATCACGGCAGCCGTGGCGTTGGTGATTGCGGGTTTGATTGCACCCATGATGGCTAATTTCGACCAGATGTTCGTGTACATTCAAGAGTACACGGGGTTAGTGAGTCCCGGTATTCTGGCCGTATTCCTGATGGGATTATTCTGGAAGAAGACTACGAACCAAGGGGCTATAACTGGGGTTCTGATCTCTATTCCCGTGGCGTTGTTGTTGAAGTTCCTGCCTATCGAAATGCCGTTCCTCGATCAGATGATGTACACATTCCTGTTGACGATGGTAACGATCGGTATGGTTAGTTTGGCCACCTGCAAGACGGATGATGATCCGAAGGGCTTGGTGTTGACGTCTGAAATGTTCAAGACCGATAAGGTATTTAATATTTGTGCTTACGTGATTTGTATTTTGTTAGCCGTGATTTATACGGCTTGTTGGTGATTTCGTAAGAGAACGAGAAGATGTTTCGGGGGATAAAGGGTGTGATAAGCCTTTATCCCCAATTTATTTTCCTCGCACGGTCGGTACACGGTCGCTCACGAGCGAGGGTGTAGCGAAGGAGTACCGAGAGTGTACCGAAGTAGATCCCCGTTTTCAGCCTTATCTCATCTTGTCTTGTCGGGGATGTGGTTTACTATAAGCAGGTAAGTTTGGTAAATTAATTTGGGGGAAGCGACTTCGTCTCTTTGGGTATGTTCTTCAGTATGTTTTGCCCTTTAAAGGCAAGATATTGTCATTAAAATTGTTAAGGGAGTTGTATCAAAAGAAAGAAAATATTAACTTTGAATTCATGTAAAGTAAGTGTTTCTTGTAATTAGTACTTATTATTTTGACGAAATCAGAGGATGTTTTAATAAAAAAGTTCCGGGCTGGAAATGGTGTGATTTTCAAGGAGATTTTTGATCGATACTATCTCCCCGTAAAGTCGTACGGTTTCCAGTATATCGAGGACGATGAGATTGTTGAAGATTTCGTGCAAGATGCTTTCCTGAAGGTGTGGGAGAAACGGGCGGACTTTTATTTTGTTGCGGCGATAAAAAGTTTCCTGTATATGAGTGTCAGAAATGCTTGTTTGGATTACCTGCGTCACCAGAAAGTGCAACGTCGCAATGAGCCGGAATTAATCCTGTGGCTCACGGAAGAGGGAGAGGAAGAATTTATTCTTGAAGAGGAAGTTCATGCGATGGTGTACGATGCGATAAAGGATTTGTCGGAGCGATCCCGTCGGGTCGTGATTCTGACGATGGAGGGCCTTTCCAATCCTGAAATCGCAAAAGAGTTAGGGGTTTCTGTGAATACGGTGAAGACGATTAAATTACGTGCTTACAGGGTGTTGCGGGAACGGTTGAAGGGTATTCAGTGGTTGTTATTACTTCTTTTGGGCGTTTAAAGAATTTTTTTTACGAAGGGTGTCACCCTGTGGGGAGGTGTTCACGTTTTAGGGGAAATTTTTGAAAAATGGAGAAAATTGATCCTAGGATAGAGCTTGTTATTTATCGTTTTTTACGTGGGGAACTCTCCGCATCTGAACGGGAAATGCTTGAATCCTGGTTATGTGAAGGAAGGCATAGGGAGTTGTTTGAGAAAATCTGTAACAAGGAGAATATGCTGGAAAAGTCGTTCTATTTTGATCGACTGGATAAAGGGAGGGAGAAAACGTGGCTCCGTTTGGAACGGGCTACCGGGTTGCGTCGTCGTCTTGTGATGCGTCGCTGGACGGTGGCAGCTTCGTTGATGGTTCCTCTTTTGATTGGAATAATGTACTTGAATATGCGGCAGGTAGAACCGGGAGTGCCGGAGCTACGGCAAGAGCGAATTGTTCCGGGAGTATCAACGGCACAGCTTTATTTACCTGATGGCAAAGTGGTCGATTTGGGTAAAGACAGTATTTGTGACTTACAGTTGTTTGAAGGTGGCCGGTTCGTGAATGAACGAGGGACATTGACCTACAAAAGTGATAGTGCGGAAATAAGTGCGGCTCAATACAGCGAAATCCGGATTCCGAGAGGGGGAGAGTATAAAGTCGTGTTGCCCGACGGAACGGTGGTATGGTTAAATGCGGAATCGTCTCTTCGATTCCCGACCGTGTTTACAGGAAAGGAACGGAAAGTGTATGCGAAGGGGGAGCTGTATTTTGACGTGAAACATGATGAGGCGCAACCTTTTATCGTGGAGGTGGAGAAAGACTACACGGTTCGGGTACTCGGAACCGAGTTTAATCTCCGAGCGTATGGCGAGTCTTCTCGGGCAACAACTCTGGTGAAAGGACGTGTACAAGTGAGGGGGGCGGATAACACTGTGCTGTTGAAACCAGGGCAACAAGCTTTTGAGGTTCCGGGTACAAACGATCTTGAAGTGCTTGACGTGGATGTGGCTCCTTACGTAGCATGGCATGAGGGAAAATTCCATTTTGTTCATGTTTCTTTGAAAGATATAATGGAGGAACTATCTCGCTGGTATGACGTGCAGGTTATTTTCGAGAATCCGGCGGTGATGAACGAGTGTTTCACGATCGAGATGCGACGATTTGATGATTTTAATAAAGTATTGAGATTAATTGAACGAACTGGTATGGTGACTATCTCCGTAGATGGTCATACGGTGACGGTAAAATAGAAAAACGGGAGATCTGGACCATCCCCCGTTTAAGTAAGGTGCCTGAGGCACAATGTGAAATTTTAATGATACAAAGTTATGAAAAAAATCAGAACGAGTGGGTTTTTTAGGCGAGCCCATGGGAATTTTTTGTTGATGATGAGGCTGACAATGTTGTGCTTGCTGATGACGTTTGTCTCGTTCACGGCCACAGCGCTGGGGCAACGAACGACAATCAAATTGGACAATGTGGATTTGCAAGTCGCTTTTAACGAAATTAAACAAAAGATGGGGTACACTTTCGTGTACAATGATCAGGTAGTGAAGAACGTGGGGAAGGTTTCCGTGAATGTTACCTCTGATAACGTGACGCATATTCTGAAAAAATGTCTGGAAGGAACGTCTCTCGATTTTTATATCGAGGATAATATTGTGGTGATCGTGGCTAAGACGGAACAGTCTACTCGTGGTACGGATAAAAAAGCTGTGACCGTAAAAGGAAAAGTGGTCGACGAGGGAAAACATCCGCTACCGGGAGTAACGGTATTAATAAAAGGGACAACGTTAGGCGTGACGACGGGATTGGAAGGAGAGTTTTCAATTGTTGTTACTGATACAACTCACGCTGAACTTGTATTTTCTTTTATTGGGATGGTTTCTCAAACAATTTCTTATAAAAATATTCCAAAGAGCGGGGAGTGGACCGTTGTATTGAAAGAAGAAGTACAGGGACTGGACGAGGTTGTCGTGACGGGTATTTATTCTCGTAAGAAGGAGAGTTTCACGGGATCGTCGACAACTTATACGGCGAAGGAATTAAAGACGATCGGTAACACGAACGTATTACAGAGTCTGAAGACGATGGACCCTTCTTTTGCTATTATGGAGAACAATCAGTTTGGTTCTGACCCCAACCGTTTGCCGGATATTAATGTGCGTGGTAAAACGAGCGTGATTGGTTTGACACAGGAATACGAGACTGACCCGAATCAACCGTTGTTTATATTGGACGGTTTTGAGACAACGTTAGCTACAATTAGTGATTTGAGTATGGATCGGGTGGAGAGTATCACGGTACTGAAAGATGCCGCAGCCACGGCTATTTACGGTGCGAAGGCTGCCAACGGGGTTGTTGTGGTGGAAACAAAGGCTCCGGCTGCAGGGACGCTCAGGTTGAATTATAACGGAAATTTGAATTTCACGTTTGCGGATTTATCTGATTATAATTTGATGAATTCTGCTGAGAAATTGGAGTTTGAACGTTTAGCTGGGTACTATGGAGATTTGGATGTTAATGGAGAGATCGTGTCGGAGGGTTACCAGCAATTGTACTATCAGCGTTTGGCGGAAGTGAAACGAGGGGTTGATACTTACTGGATGAGTGAACCTTTGCGGTTTGCAACTTCTCATAGTCATAATCTTTTTGCAGAGGGAGGGGATGACCGGATGCGTTACGGGATTGGTTTCAGTTATAATAAGACACAGGGTGTGATGAAAGGTTCTGATCGTGATGTGTTGAATGGTAACGTGAGGTTGATGTATCGTTATAAAACCGTGGCGTTCACGAACTATTTGAATTTGGATTACACGATGTCTTCTCGTGAGAATGTGTCCTTTTCTGAGTTCTCCCGGGCGAACCCGTATCATCGGAAGTTGAACGAGTATGGAGAGCCGGATCAAGTTATGGAAACTTACACGGATTCTGACGTCAATTCATCTTCTTATCTGAAGACTCTGAACGTGTATAATCCGTTGTATGATATGATATTGAATAGTTCAAATGAGAGTCGTTCTTTTGGATTCAGAAATAATTTCGAGATCGACTGGCGAGTATATGACGAGTTACGGGTAAAGGGACGTTTCAGTATTAGTAAATCATCTGCAAAAGCGGAAGTGTTTAAATCTCCGAAAGCCTCTGATTTTGTTGGAGCCGAGTCTACGGAGAAAGGAACCTACACGGAGACGAATGAAGAGAATTTGAGTTACGACGGTGATTTTAACGTGACTTACGGAAAGTTATTTAATGAGAAACATATGGTAAATGCCGTGGGGGGGATACGTTTAGCATCTAATCAGGCCAAATCGAGTGGCTTTGTTTCAAGAGGATTTATTGATGACCGTTATTCTAATCCGTCTTTTTCTACGGGGTATCCTTCCGGGGGCAAACCGAACTATTCCAACACGGAAAAACGGTCGGCCAGTTATTATCTAAATGCCGGTTATGCTTATGATAATCGTTATTTGCTGGATGCGAATTTTCGTTCGGATGGGTCATCTGTTTTCGGGTTATCACAGCAATTTACGACTACTTGGGCCATTGGATTAGGTTGGAACGTGCATAACGAGGCTTTCTTTAAAGGACAGGATTGGATTAACTATTTGAAGTTGCGTTTTTCTATCGGTAATCCTGGAAACCAGAATTTCGATGCTTATATTTCGATGAACGTGTACGGGTATTCTACCGCTTATCCTAATCCATTCGGATTGAGTGCGGTAATCTCTACTTGGGGAAACAATAATCTGGAGTGGCAGAAGACGATTGACCAAAACTACGGGATTGATATGGCTTTTTTGAAAAACAGGTTGAAGGTAACGGTAGATTATTTCATTAAAAATACCGATCCTCTATTAGTTTACGTGCAGATGCCTTCATCCACGGGATCGAGTACTGCCCCGATGAATCTGGGTAAACAGGTGACGGAGGGTGTGACGGCAGTGTTGAATTACACGATATTGCAGAAAGAGTATATGAATTGGAATTTTAACCTGAACGCCAGACATATCACGTCCGAATATAAAAATATCGGGAATTCGTTGGATAAATACAATCAAGATAACAGAAGTTCGAATTTGACAAGATATTACGATGGCGGTAGTCCCTCTGATTTATGGGCGGTACGCTCCGCCGGAATTGATCCGGCAACCGGACGGGAAATTTTTATCAAGAAGGATGGAACGCAGACTTTTGTACATGATTATGCGGATGAAGTTGTCGTGGGAAATTCTGATCCTAAGGTAGAAGGTGTTATCGGGACTTCATTCTATTATAAAGGGTTCACGGCCTCAATTAATTTACGGTATCGGTTAGGTGGCCAGATATTTTTATCCACGTTATATGATAAAGTAGAGAATATTTCGGATAATGCTTTGAAATATAATCAAGATAAACGGGCCTTGTACGATCGTTGGCAAAAACCGGGAGACGTGAGTAAGTTTAAAGCCATTTCGTTGACCGAAACGACCCCGATGTCTTCTCGTTTTGTTGCGGATGAAAACACGTTGAGTGGAGAGTCTATTTCTTTGGGGTACGAGACTCAAGCAAAATGGCTAAGGTATATAGGAGCGTCTTCCATGACAATTCGTGGGTACATGAATGATATATTCCGAATTTCCACGGTGAAAAATGAGCGGGGATTGGATTACCCGTTTGCCCGTACGGTGGCTTTTTCCCTTGGAGTGAGGTTTTAATGACTTAAAGTAGATTGATTATGAATGCAATAAAAAAGATAAAATCAGTATTCGCCACGGGGTTGGTATTATTACTCGTGTCATGTAATTCATGGCTGGAGGTGGACCCGGAAGATAGAATTATGGATAATACCTTATTTAAGGATAAGGAAGGATTCATGACTGCGCTAAATGGCGTGTATTCGGAATTGAACAAGACGTCTTTGTACGGTCGTAATCTGACAATGGGAATGATTGACGTGATGGCGCAATATTATAATTGTAATATTGCAGACCACGCTTATGCCCGTTATATGGATTATTCTTACGAGGATGCTACTTATAAAACTCAGATTGATAATATTTGGTCAGGATTGTACACGATGATTGCAAATTGTAACGCTATCATAGAGCATTGTGGCAATGGAAATTCGGTGTTACCGGACGAGTATTATCGTATGATTAAAGGTGAGGCTATTGGCTTGCGGGCGATGATGCATTTGGATCTGTTGAGAATGTTCGGTCCGATTTGGTCGGCTACGGGTAGAGAAACTGTTTGTATGCCTTATATGACGGTGGCGGATCGTGTCGTGCAGCCTTTATTACGGGCAGATAGCGTGATGAGTTATATTATTAAGGATTTGGAAACTGCTTCCAAGCTATTGTCGACGGTTGATCCGGTGATTACCGAAGGGGCAAAGAATTACGGGGAGGAGGTTGGTTCGAATGATATGAACTATCGTCAGTATCGGTTGAATTATTTTGCAATAAATGCTTTAATGGCACGTGCCTATTTGTGGAGTGGGAACACGCAGAAGGCTGGCGAATATGCCCGGACCGTGATAGAGAAGGTTAGTAATAAGAATACGCCTTTATTTCCATTAATTGATGCCGATTATATGGAGGCTAATTCAGACCGGGTATTCTCCCCGGAGGTACTGTTCTCTCTTTACAATACTTCTCGCCCGGATGTTGTTTACAAGACGTTGTTCGTACCGACATTGGCGACAACGAGTATATTGACGATGGCGGGAGATCTGGCAACGGGTAGGGTTAATGAAACGTATGATGATAAGAATGATTATCGTTATCGTATGTGGGAATCTACCGTGGAGAATAACCGGGAAGTAACCTATTTTATCAAGTATATGGATGAAACCCGGACGGGGTCGGAGGCTTATCGTTATATGATTCCGCTGATTCGGATGAGCGAATTGTATTTGATTGCGGCAGAATGTGAAACTAATGTACAAACAGCTTTAGACAAGTATTTTAACCCGTTGCGTTTTAGTCGTAATTGCGTGAATCAAAATGCATCTTCTGCGGAAGAGTTAAAGAGTTTGATTCGGGCCGAGTATGTGAGAGAATTTATTGGTGAGGGACAGTTGTTTTTCTATTATAAACGGAATGCTTTGCAACACATCCCGGATGGAGGTACGGTGAATAGTATAAAGAATATTTCTTTGGATAGTTACGTGTTCCCCTTACCGGATAGTGAAACGAGCCAGCGGGCGGAGTAAACGGAATATGGTTTTACTAAAAAGACATGAATATGAAAAAGATAATATATATGATCGCTCTTTTTTGGGCGGCTATCGGAATGATCAGTTGTGAAAAAGAGGTGAAAGATTATGATGGGGAAGAAGGTGTTTACTTTTACGTGCAATGGGGTGCCGAGTGGGGAGACACGACGAAATGGGCAAACCAGTCTTACACGCCCGTCGAATTTGTGAACATTTTGGGAGATGCATACGAGGTGAAAGTGAGAGTGATGTCAACCGGAAGAGTGAAGGATTATGACCGGACTTTCCAGATGGTGGTTGATAAAGATTCTACCACAGCTGTGGTGAATCAGAATTATGAACCGTTTGAGGAGATGCAGGTGATTAAAGCCGGACAGACTTATGCGGATGTGGTTATTCATTTGAAAAGAAACGAGAATATTATGGAGGTTGAAAAAGTGCTGGGTTTAAGACTCCTTCCAACGAATGATTTTATTATCGGTATTCCCGAATTGGGCAAGTTAGCCG
>DYVS01000089.1:0-25510 GCA_020743075.1 Butyricimonas virosa
ATCACTTTTACTAAGAACTCCAAAAAGTAAAAATGGTAGTACTTCAAAAAGTACTTTTTTCTCAAAAAATTTATGATGATTAGATCCCCAGATATATCATAAAGCACAACAGTCCCTTCAAACGCTCCCGCAGATAATTATTTGCATTCGTTTTGTGCTTTTTAATTGTTGTGATAGCGATATGCAATTCTTCCGCAATTTCCTTGTGGCTCTTACCTTCCAGGCTTTTCATATAAACATTCCTGCAAGCATCCGGGAGTTCCTCGAAAATATCATTTATCAAAGCGTAAATCTCGGCCTCGATCATCTGGTGTACGAACGATTCCTCTGTCTCTTCCACCTCGAAACCCTCCATACGTTTCTCTTTCCTTTGGGCATCCCGAATATAAGTCAGGCAATGATTCCGGACAACCCGGTACAGATAAGTCTTCAATTGCATCTCGTTCTCGAACCGATCTCCCTTCTCCCATAATTTGACAAAAACATCCTGCAACAAATCACAGGCTACCTCCTCATCCTTCACATAACGCATAGCGAAATACTTCAAAGCGGTAAAATACTCTTCGTACACCTCTTTAAACTTCTTTCTCTCTGATAAACAGATCAAGCCAACCTCAATTTCATTCAACATCTATCTTGCATTACGTTTTGACGAACACAAATATAATCACATTAAAAGTAAAAAAGCGAATAGAAATCAATTTATAATTGCGAACAAAAAATATCCCGGGAACAATTACTCTCCCGGGATCAACATATTATTCTGAAATCTTTACCAGACTAAGAGGCAACCTCTCCTTTAATAATCTCGATAATCTTCTCGTTATTAATAATAATCATACCGTGCTTATCACTCGTGATGCCCGGCTCCAACTTATAAGTATATGTTGGCAACTTACCTTTCATCACGGTCGGGAGATATTCGAATGTCACGTTATCACAACGTTTTCCGAGTTCCTGTCCCACCTCGATAATGTGGGTAGAAACCATAAACGCACAATTCTTTCTCTCGGCAATCGCCTCCGTGACAGCCAGTGTCGCATCGAAAGCATCTTTCACGTTCGTACCCTTGAACAACTCGTCGAAAATCACGATCAAGCGTTTGTCACGACTCACCTCGATAGCGACCTTCTTCACGCGAAGGACCTCCGCATAGAAGTGACTGTAACCCAAATTAATATTATCCGGCACATTAATAGACGTGTACATTCCATCTTGAATCCGGAACTGCATGGAAGTTGCTGCCACGGGGAAGCCCATGTGAGCCAGGTACACCGCAATACCGAATGACTTCATCAACGTGGACTTCCCGGCCATGTTAGCACCCGTCAGGAAGAACACATTCTTCGTGGCCGTCACCTCCAGGTCATTAGAGATCGCCCCATCAATACGAGGATGGTGCAATCCCTTCACGGCAACCAGAATCTCCCCGTCGTCAGCCGCTTCTGCAAAACAGAATTTTTTCTCCCGAGCCACGCTACCCACCACCACGTTCACGTCAATCTCCTGCAACAACTCGATAACTTCCTTGAAATTCTTGTGAGAGATGCACCGCAAATTCCGGTCAAAAAAGATCATATCCATCAAACCAGGATTCTCCCGACGAGAATTTTCCAATAACTTCGTCACCCGGCTATCACTCAATAGAGCTTTTCCGCGTTCTGCGATCTTTTGGAAAGGATTCCCGACCACGTCACGTCCCAACTCGTCAAAATAAGTTCGGGCCTTCCGGAAAAATTCAATCGATGTCACGATACGATCCCGAATAATCCCGAATTCCGGATCATGGCTAATATAAAACATAGCTTTTGCTCGCATAATTTGCAGCATATTCATAAAAGCACGTTTTCCACTAGCCCCGGCAATGTATTGTTCCACGACATCAAACTCGTCCTTCCCGAAAGGGAATCCAAAATCATGATCTTTAAAATAACGGAACACGGCAGAACGCTCGTTAATGGACTTTGCGTCCGTCAACGGATGCAAGAACATATCCTCCATTTTTCGTTCACCTCCCCGGGTGATCGTCCCGACATACAAACTGTAAACGGAATTATTCTTGTATTTCCCCAGAAGATTCAAATCATCTAAGGTCTGTTTATCTGTCTCAAAACTCATGCTTCTCCATTTTTAATGATTTCAATTATATGTTCGTTATTCACGATCATCATACCATGACGATCATCCGTGATACCGGGAGCTAGCGTGTAAGTATAAACAGGCTTACTTCCCTCCATCTTAGTCGGCAAATAAACGAAATTAATATTATCACACTTTTCTTTCAGTACCTCTCCCGCTTCTATAATATGAGTCGAAATGATAAACGTACAATTCCGAATTCCGGCAAAAGCCTCCGTCACTGCAACTGTCGCATCGTAAGCATCTTTCACGTTCGTACCGCGAAACAACTCGTCAAATACCACGATCAAATGTTGCGTTTGTCTAACCTGTTGTGCCACCTTTTTCACCCGTAAAACCTCGGCATAAAAATGGCTATATCCCATGCTCAAGTTATCTGGCAGGTTAATCGTCGTGAACATCCCGTTTTGAACCGAAAATTCCATTTCCTTTGCAGGAACGGGGAATCCCACGTGAGCCAAGAAAACCGTGATACCAAAACTTTTCATAAAAGTCGATTTCCCGGCCATATTCGCCCCTGTCAAGAAAATCACGTTACTGTTCTCGTCTACCGCGATCGTGTTACCAACAGGTTTCGTGAGGAAAGGATGAAACATCCCCTTCATAACCAACGTATTTTTATCATTCGGATGAGCTTTAGCGAAAACAAAACCACGTTCTTTTGCCACATTAGCCACGGCCATGTAAACATCCAGCAAATAAACGTAATACAAAATCTTCATCAACTTATCTCGTTCCTCGAAACGCAACACCCGGTCATAAACAACCGCTTGCTCGTAACTTAGCTTCTTCTTTCCCTTCTCAGAAACATACCAAGACCACTTCTCGTTACCGAGTAACCCCCTTAAATTAGCGGTCAATTCGGCTATTGTCTTGTTATCGGCATCCGCCTTAGAATTTTTCAAGAAGGCATCCAATGTATTCAACAACTCTATACAACAAACAATCCCGTTGTGGATTTGGGTATACTCTGTATCCGTCCCAACGAGATTCTTAAATTTCCGTCCTAATGTGTTATCCTGTGTCATCAACTGCGTACGTCTGTCCGTGTTGCCCAGGTAGAACTCCATCGTGTCAAAAATCTCTCCACGGAATGGGAATTCTGCTTCAATATCACGATAATAACGAATCACATCACTTCTCTCATTAATCTGGTCTGCATCCGACAGAGGATACAAAAACATCTCTTCAAGAATTTTCGCACCACCCCGCGTACGGGTTCGGTTGAAAATATCATAAACAGACTTCGTTCGG
Organism: Butyricimonas virosa; assembly: GCA_020743075.1. Lineage (GTDB taxonomy): Bacteria > Bacteroidota > Bacteroidia > Bacteroidales > Marinifilaceae > Butyricimonas > Butyricimonas virosa_A. Next base: position 3,394 of record DYVS01000089.1, read on the forward strand.
TTATTCCCGAAAATAGCCAGATCATCCAATGTCTGTTTGTCTATTTTAAAACTCATCCTATATGAATTAAAAATTGAAATTGAAAATCAAAAATGTACATCCTTACAAATATACATATTCTAATTTTTTAACTCTCTAAATTATAGAATCTTTTTATACCATTATTTATGATCGGGATATCTGCGCTCTCCCGATCATAAATTAATGTATCTTATCTTCCTTTTCTACGAATCCACAAGAAGATTCCTATTCCCGCTAGTAACAATGGCAACACGATCATGAACGACCATTTAATCACCTTACTTCCGGTTTTTTCCACGTACACCTTATTATCCGGGAGTGCAGGACGTCTCACGTCAATAGGAACTTCATTATCTGACATCCAGAAGAAACCTCCGGTAATCAATGAAAAGTTTGAAGCACGTGCCGTCGGCACTCTTCGTCCGAATTCCCCGTTACTGATACAATCCGCATCACCGGTAAGAATAATCTTCTGCTCTTTATTACCCACTTTTCTAGACAACGCAACCACGGTATTGTAGATTTTCTCAACCTCACCGATAGCCGGGTTCAGACATACCGTATCATCGATGAAATCTGTTGTTTCCAGTTCATTCCAAACACCGATCGTGTCTGTCGTGAACATATTTGTCACCGTGTAACCCTTATCAGCAATTTGCTCCAATCCGGCGGTACTAGGTGTCGTGATAACCATACGACGATTACGCATCGTCCCAAAATCATAAGCAATACTATCTGCCTCTTTCGTCGGGTAAGAAAGAATCACATCAGCCTGCAGGTTTGTATCTCTCTTAACTAGTACACCTGTTGTCATCTCGTAACCGAACTTGGCAAATAAATTATTCATCACGTCTCTACGTTTCGGTTCTCCTAAGATGAACAAATTACCTCCCCGGTCAATATACTGTTGTAAGTTAGCCTCCTGCTTCGGAGTAAACCACTCGCGCATATCAGAAATCACGATAATATTAATATCTTCAGGCACTTGCTGATCCATGGTAACTTTTGCCACATCAAACCCTTGATTTTCCAAAGCATAACGGAAACCCTTATCATTAGCAAACGCACTATAATCACGGTCTTTACCACCAGAATAACTGCGCTCCCCGTGTCCCTCCACAAATCCGACCTTCGGAAGATCCATTACCATCCGTTTGAAAGCGGCAGAAATCTCTTTTTCACTCGGGAAACGTTGCATATCATTATATATTCTCAACCATGCTTTCTCTCCATTATCACGAACAATCTGACGTACGAACGTGTTATTTTCTCCTGACAAATCTATGATTTTCCGAATTTCCTCCGGTCCCATGAACTTGTTGGAATCCAAACCATAGATCTTACAAACCTCTACCATCTTCTCGCGAAGTGTCGCATTCGGGAATCTTCTGTCCAACATGGGGTTCGACGTGGTATCATAATAATACACGTATTTCAACTTCATGTCCGGTTTAAAACGTAAATATTGCTCGAAACGCTCCATATCCGGTTTCAAAAAATAAGGAGCCGCATACCAGGATGCACCCGGATCAAGAGCATTAATGTAAGTCGTTATTGTTATACCACCATCCAACTTCGCCACGATATCCTGACTATTCGGTGTCAACGTGTTCATTTTCGTTGACGTTGCATCGTGATAAAGCTTCAACTGCGGAAGTGCAGACAAATAACCCAAGAAACAAGCCAAGAAAATAACACCGATATTTCTCCCTAAAGTGATCACAAAACGGATTTTCTGACGAACCGAATTCAAACGAATAATCGTTAACGCCAAGAAAAGACAAACCACGATAACAAAATAAAGGACATCTTCACTACAAATCAAACCGGCAATAAACTTACCGCTTCGACCCGGCATGGACAGCCAGTAAGTCACATCCCGGATAAAATCATAATCCTGCCACCATCCGCCAACCATGCTCAATACCATCAACACGGCAAATGTACCAATAGCCGCCACGATCTGGTAAGAAGTCAAACTGGACATGAAAATACCGATAGCCGCATAAGCACAAATCAATAAATACAAACCCAATAAACCGGTAAGTACCATGGATAATTCAAAATCCTTAACGACAGCCCAGCTACAAAGAGTGATCAAGAACAAGATTCCGATCATGATAAGACCGTAAATCATCATAGAGAAGAATTTTCCCACGATAATCTGGGTATTCGTAATCGGAGAAGAATACAGCAAACGGATAGATCCGCTACTTAACTCTTTACTTACCAAACTCATGGTCAACAGAGGAATATAGAAATACAGGTAATTTTGCATCGTGGTGAAAACCCCTCCCCAATTGCTGGCAAAAATAGTAATTGTAGATCCAGAAACATTATATCCCATTTCTTGAGAACTCACAAGTTGTGCCAACTGATCGGCAAAAAGCATTCCCGATTGAACTCCAAATACGACTAAAATTAACCACGCCACAGGAGAATAGAATAACATTTGCAATTCCGTCCTCGCTATATTATATATCATTTTAAACATAATCCGATTTTTTAATGTGCTTTATTAGATAATTCTGCGAATATATTATCGAGGGAACTCTTCTCCACCCGAACCTCAGACAAACGCCAATCGTTAGCGGCGCTTAGTTTCACGATCTGGTCAATAACCTCTTGTGATTCTGTAAAACGAATACGGAAATTCCGGTTTCCCAACTCCTCCACACCAAGAACTCCCTCTATCTTTGCCAACTCATCGGCAAGAGGAGGATCTACCATTGAAACATAAAGAGAATTCGGGATAATATAATTGTCAAATTCATCCACTGTTCCCATAAACACCAGCTTACCTTCCTCGATCATCAAGATATGATCACAAACAGCCTGCACTTCTGTCAAAATATGGGTAGAAAGAATCACGGTACGATCCTTGGCAATATCACGGATCAAGTGACGGACTTCCATAATCTGATTCGGGTCCAAACCGTTTGTCGGCTCGTCAAAGATAACCAGATCAGGTTTATGAACGATGGCTTGGGCAATACCAACCCGTTGCTGATATCCACCGGATAGATTCTTGATCAAACGTTTACGAAAATGAGTAATACCACATTTTGCCAACACCTCATCCACTGCCGGGATAATATCCTTATCAGCCACCCAACGTAATCTTGCGCAGTGAATCAAATATTCTTCCACCGTCAAATCACCATATAAAGGTGGTTTCTGTGGTAAAAAACCGATGTGCCGTTTCGCGTCAACCGGTCTCTTACGGGCATCAATACCTTTGATAAAAACCTGCCCTTCGGTTTGTTTAATAACTCCACTAATAATATTCATCGTGGTTGACTTTCCGGCCCCGTTAGACCCTAGCAACCCGTATATTCCCCTCCGGGGAATCTCGAAGCTAATGTCTCTTACGGCCCATTGGATGCTGTAACGATGTGACAAATGTTCGACTTTTACAATTGGCTCTTCCATAAACTTGTTATTAAAATTAATATTGTCTACAACAACACGTATAAACTTTATAAAAAGACGTTCCAAAAACAATTTAGTGTTATTCAAAAATCAACTTTATGAAATTTTTAAGATATTCAATTTCATTAACAAGTTGTTTTACATCAAATTACTTTAATCACCATTCTACTTTTTCAGAAGAAAATAACACTTTCTACTTTTACATCATCACTTCAAAAACAAATACACACCAAAAATCAGGAGCATTTTTTTATATTGTGTTTTGTCAAAAATAGTAAAATCCTAATAGGAGTGATATTAAAAACATGACTTTAACTTTTTATTAATAACAACATTAAGAATCTTTTCACACATTGAAAATCATGTGGATAAAAAAACATTCCTCCCTTATTGCAGTTTCAAGAGGAATCCCCTAACTTGCATCCGGATTTTGAGTGAACATATAGGAATCAAACGGAAAAGATGAAAAAAACGAAATGGATTTGGATCTGGGCAGCCATAGGACTCGTATTAGGTATTATTATCTTTTGGCCCAGCAACAGAGGAAATAAGGAGGCGATATTAGAAGCCAGTGCGGTAGAGGAAGTTATTGACACGACCGAACAACAACAAATTCATTACAAATACGGTATCCCTGATGAAAACTTTATTATAGAAGAGGGTACCGTGGGGAAAAATGAGAATCTTTCCCTCATCCTTTCCAAATACAAGGTATCACCGGCTAAGATCCATGAAATTTCCCAACGCTGCAAAGATATCTTTGACGTACGCAGCATCAGACGAGGTCAAAATTACACTCTTTTCTTGGCACAAGATAGTCTTCACACCCCGGAATTTTTCATTTACGAAAAAAATGCCTTAGAATACGTTGTTATAGACTTCAAGGAAACCGCAAATGTTTACGTGGGGAAAAAAGACATCACAACCAAAGAGAAAATGGCCAATATTATTATAAACTCCAATCTATGGAATGCCATGGTCGATGCCCAAACAGATCCCATGCTAGCTGTCACCCTATCTGATATATACGCCTGGAGCATTGACTTCTATGGCATCGCCAAAGGTGATTCCGTGCGGGTTCTTTACGAACAATCATACGTGGAAGACAAACCTTTACAAGACTTTAACGTGAAAGCTGCCATTTTCACCAACTCCGGTAAAGACTTCTATGCCATCCCTTTTGAACAAAACGAAAAACTAGCCTATTTTGATGAAGACGGGAACAGCCTGCAAAAAACCTTTTTAAAGGCCCCGTTAAAATATTCCCGCATCTCTTCGGGTTTCTCCAACAACCGATTCCACCCGGTATTGAAAAGATACAGGGCTCATCATGGTGTGGACTATGCAGCCCCAACAGGTACGGAAGTACATACCATTGGAGACGGTGTTGTTGTAAAAAAAGCCTATCAAGCCAACGGTGGTGGAAACTATGTAACAATCAAACATAATAGCGTGTACACCACAACTTATATGCATCTTTCCAAATTTGCCAAAGGAATCCAACCGGGCAAACGAGTAAAACAAGGGGATGTCATCGGCTATGTCGGTAGTACAGGATTGGCAACAGGTCCTCACTTGGACTTCCGAGTATATAAAAACGGAACTCCCATCAATCCGCTAAAAATGAGTTCTCCTCCTAAAGAACCCATCTCTGCGGAAAATATGCCTCGTTTCATTCAAACGAGAGACTCGCTTGTGAATATCTTAAAAAACAATCCTAAAATATTAACCGATGAGCAAGAATCATCCAATCAGAAATCATAAATCAAGAAATTAGTCCAGTTTTTCCCCTGTTACTTTATAATACCGCCATTTCCCGGCCTGCCGCCCGTTCTTGTAACGTCCTTCACAAAACAAGTGTCCGGTATTATAATAAAACTTTACCGTACCATGACGTACTCCTTTCCGATACGCAATCTCCGTACGGAGCGTGCCATCCGGGAAAAACTCCTTATATCCCGCAATCAACCCGTTCTTATAAGTCACCTGGGCCAACAAATCCCCGTTCTCGTAAAAAAACGGAGCAACCCCGTCTATCTTTCCGTCGCCATACGGGAATTGTCCGAGCAACTTTCCCGCAACATTCAACACACACCACACACCATCCGGCTCTCCATCCTTCAGAGCCCCTTTAAAAATGGCCTGTTCCGACTTGTACTCGTAATACTCTTGATTACTCACCGCAATACTATCGGGAATCACGGGATAATAAAAACCTACCTCGATCTTGTTTATCTGATTCTCAAATTGACGATTCAACTCTCGCATCTTGTACTCCTCGGGAGCCTTATCATTATAATTCGCTATAATCTGAGTCTCAAAAATTCCTCCCTCCTTAGATAACGAGAAACCGATCGTTTCAAAACTCAAAAATGCCCCTCTGTTCTTCTCCAGACTCTCTTGGGAACCCGCCTTGAAAGAATCATATAAATATTCGTATGTATTAGGCGTCTGCACGTAACCGAACACATTCTTCCGACTTCCTAACTGCCCTTTTAAACGCATATGTTTCTCGTCATTCTCCAACGTGTTTCCCAGCACGTACTCTTTAATCATCTTGGCAAGTGGGGCAGGAGAATTACTAAAAACGACATAATCGCCCAAAAATGTATAATAAGGTCGTTCAAACCGTTCGAACACTCCCCCGAAGAAAAGCTGGAAAAAACCTTTTAACCGGAAATAATGAATCGTGTGCCCGTTAAACTCCATCGCCCTCTCCCGGATAGGAGTCCTCCATTGAATCTGTTCGGCCAGATAAGCCATTTGATCCTTGGCCAGATGAATCTCTTTTGCCCGTATCGCCAGTACGATATGATCCGCCTTCTGATCGTTCTCCAAACAGGGTTTGATAATTGCCACCTCCCCACCAATCCAAGATGTAAACACCTCCAGCACGTCCATATTCAGAAATTTATTCAACCGATCCAGTGATCTCTTCATTTCCGTGTAAGATTGCAGGTTATTCACCTTGTAATTCTCCAATAGCAAATTTTCCGCATCCTTGAAAGAAGGAAAACAAAAAGAAACATAAGCTGCCGTATTTTCACCCACGATAGTCTCCAGGCTAGAAAAACCTCCTTCCAGGAAACTAACTACATCCAACAAAGAATACTTATTAGGATCAGGCCTCGTTTCCCCGACAAAACGAAGAGATTTATCATTCAACTGCATCATCAAACGGGTATTCTTCAACAATGAAAATTCATCCGCCACCGCCGATTCCTCCATGACCGAAGTTACCCATTTTCCCAACTGCTGATGGTCAAGATCAAGCATTATATCCCCCGAAACCACCACTTCCTGCACCTCCTTGTTCGTCTTACACCGAGCCAGAGAACGAGCCACCAGAGCATGAGACGATGAACCGATCAGCAGATTATCCTTGATCGTGAAAAAGAATCGCCAGTCAGCCCAGCGAATCTCCCGGATCTCCCCGTTCGGATCTTTGATGGTCTTTATTTTTATCTCGTCATCCTGCACCAATTTCAGCAGTAACGTTTCAAACACCTGAATCACGTTCAATTTCCCCAAATCACAAACGTACAGGAAATCGTATTTATTCAACCCCACCTGATGACATGAAATAGTTACCGGACGATCAGTTAATATTCTTTTCAATTTAGGATAGGTATTCGCCAAGGAATCCACGTATTGCAAATTCGAATGATACTCCTCGAAATAGGGATAATTTTTCAAAGACTTCCAGATAAAATTCCGATGCAACCGTTCATGTACGCTATTTACAGACACAATATTCACCTTAAAGACCGCATCCACGGGTACCGCCTGCAAAGTATCAAACCTCCCCACCTTTCGGAAAATCCCGAACCACACGATCAGGCCGACGACCACGAACAGGCCCAAAATAACAATTATCTTTCTTTTCGTACTTTTTTTCATACATTAGTCATCAAGTTCGTATTTTCTTCACAGAGCCTGTACAAAGGCCTGAACTCTCATTCCCAATATCAACAAGGTTTTAACGCATCTGCACTGTTTTCAACACTACAATATTAAGAATTTTAGTCGGGAAATCGTATCTTTGCCACTGATATATAACGCAAAATTATGGCTTCATACTGGCAAATATTTATCTCGTTTTTCAAGATCGGTTCTTTCACGCTGGGAGGTGGTTATGCAATGATACCACTCATCCAGCAAGAAGTCGTGGATAAAAAAGGTTGGCTAAAAGAGAGCGAATTCGTGGAGATGATGGCAATAGCCCAATCTGCCCCCGGACCGATTGCACTGAACACGGCCATCTTCGTGGGGTACAAGGCACGAGGAATTAAAGGGGTTATTTTTTCCAGCCTCGGTACCATTCTTCCCTCCTTCATCGTGATCCTGCTGATCGCCATCATTTTCACGGATTTCAAAAACAATCCCGGAGTAGAACGAGTATTCAAAGGCATTCGCCCGGCAGTAGTGGCCCTCATTGCCGCCCCTTTATACAAAATGGGCAAATCAGCAGGAGTCACCCGCAAAACCGTCATCTTCCCGGTCATTGCCGCCTTGCTCGTCTGGTTACTCAACCTCTCCCCCATTTACATCATCATCGCCGCCATCCTCGGTGGCCTTCTATACGGCAAAATCACCCACAAACTCTAAATAATGTCATGAAACAAAACCCGCTTTTCATTTTCAATTTTCAATTCTCAATTTTCAATTAATATGTCAGAACTTGATCTCTATATCAGCCTCTTTATCACCTTCTTTAAAATCGGCCTATTCGGTTTCGGGGGTGGTTACGCCATGCTCTCGTTAATACAACATGATGTCGTGGAAACCCACAACTGGATCAGCGTGGCCGACTTCACGGACATCGTGGCCATTTCACAAAGCACTCCCGGCCCCATAGCCTTCAACACCGCTACTTACATCGGCTACACAGCAACAGGCAGTATCTGGGGATCGGCCATCTGCACGATAGCCGTCAGCCTTCCCTCCCTGATCATCATGATCACGATTTCCAAGTTCTTCTTTATGTTCCGGGACAACAAATACGTGGAAATGGCTATGCAAGGATTAAAAATCACCGTTTTAGGACTCATCGGGGCAGCAGCATTGTTATTGATGAACAAACAAAACTTCGTGGACTACAAAAGCTATATTATTTTCGCCATAGCCTTCATTGCCACTTTCAAATTTAAAATGGACCCGATTCTGATGATCATTGCAGCGGGAGTCGCCGGGTATCTTCTTTATTAGAACACAAACAAAAAAACCGCCGATTGGCGGTTTTATATTTTAAAGCAGTGCATTGATTTTAGAAACCAAAGTCGTCTTAGGTACTGCACCTACTTGTTTGTCAGCAACCTCGCCATTCTTAAAGAAAAGAATTGTCGGGATGTTACGAATACCATACTTAGCGGCAGCAGAACCTTCATCTACGTTCACTTTAGCAACCACCAACTTACCTTCGAACTCTTTAGAAATCTCTTCCACAATGGGTAACATCATTTTACATGGTCCACACCATTCTGCCCAGAAATCTACAAGAACAGGAACTTCTGCTTTTAGCACAACTTCCTCGAAATTTGAATCATTAACTGCAATAGCCATACTTCTATCTTTAAAGTTTATAATAATATTCATGCTAAAAGCGTTGGATTAAGTTCCGCCATGATCCAACGCTTTGACATGGCGAAATTAATTAATTTTCATTTTAATAGCATCATTATTTTCAAAATATTCATATAATTCTCTCGAACGTCCTATCTTACAGGTTCTTGAAAACATCTTCACCCGATGTCCCGTCCCATCGTACAAAATAAAGTTCAACGGGAGATCCCCCTTCTCGTTCACGAATTGGTTATGTATCTCTAACACAAGCTCGTGCGTCAGTTTTTCCACATCCACCTGCAACGTGATCGATCGAATCAAATTTTCACTGATAACACTCAGCAAATCCATGCTCTGCACGTTAAAAGTCAGCTCTCCGGCCCCTCCCCACTTCTTTTCCTGCACTCTACCCTTGATGTAGATCGACGTCTCCAGAATAAAATAATTCCGGAACTTGATATAGTCCTCTCCGAAGAAAGGCAACTCGTAAGAACCCGTGAAATCCTCGATCGTCAAAATACCAAAATCATTCCCTTTCTTCGTCTTTCCCTCCCGCATGGCAACAATGATACCCGCAATCGTCACGTCCCGATCTTTATAAGAACTCAAATCACTGCTCAGACTCTCCAAAGGAGTACAAATCGCCTTGATCTCTAACTTATACGAATCCAACGGGTGAGAAGTTAGGTATATACCGATCAATTCCTTCTCTTTACGCGCCTTCTCCACGTCCGTCCAAGGTTCACACAAAGGAATAGTCGGCTTTTTCACGTCATATTCATCCATTCCCCCGAACAGCGTCGCCTGCATCATCAAACTATCCTGTTGCTTTTTCTGCCCGTAATTCACCAGATTCTCGAGGAATGTTGTATGACCATCAGGCATATAGAAATACTGCGATCGATCCAACCCGAAACTATCCAACCCTCCTGCGGTAATCAGATTTTCCAACGTCTTCTTATTCACCGTCTTGTAATCCAAACGCTCGAAGAAATCGAAAAGATCCTTGTAAACCCCATTAGCATCCCGCTCCCGGATAATCGAATGTACGGCAGCCTCACCGACACCCTTAATTCCAGCCATTCCGAAACGAATATCCCCCTTGTGGTTCACAGTGAAATCATCATCCGACTCGTTCACATCCGGAGCCAACACACTCAATCCCATCCGCTTACACTCGTCCATAAAAACCGTCACCTTCTCGATCTGTGACAGGTTACAACTCAAGTTGGCTGCCATAAACTCGGCTGGATAATGAGCCTTCAGGAATCCTGTCTGGTAAGCGATATAAGCATAACAAACCGAATGCGATTTATTGAATGCGTATGATGCGAACGCCTCCCAGTCTCCCCAAATCTTATCCACCAACGGATTGACCTCCTTACCCATTTCCTTGCACCCCTTCACGAACTCCTCGTTCTTGTTACACCCCTCGATAAATTGAGTTTTCAACTGATTCATCGTGTCAATCTGCTTCTTACCCATCGCCTTACGAAGAGTATCCGACATACCCCGGGTAAAATTACCCAAAGCACGGGACTGCAACATCACCTGTTCCTGGTAAACCGTGATACCATATGTATCCTTCAAGTAAGGTTCCATCATCGGGTGATCATACTCGATAGGAGCTTCCCCGTGTTTACGCTTGATAAAATCCGGAATATACTCCATAGGGCCAGGACGATACAAAGCATTCATGGCCACCAAATCCTCGAAACGGTTGGGTTTCAACGCTCTCAAATGCTTTTTCATTCCCGGCGACTCAAACTGGAACAGACCGGTAGTATCCCCTCTTGAAAACAATTCGAATGTCTCTTTATCCTCCAATGAAACCGCATCTATATTCAACGTCTCGTGACGAGATTTCTTTATATTATCTAAACAAGTTTTTATAATCGAAAGCGTCCTCAATCCTAGAAAGTCCATCTTGATCAACCCGATCGGCTCCACGAAGTGACCATCATACTGGGTTGTCATCAAACTTTCCCCTTCCGTCGGCATAATCGGAATATGTTCCGTCAGCGGGTCACGACTAATCAAGATACCACAAGCGTGTACCCCCGTCTGCCGCACGGAACCTTCCAAAATCTCCGCCAGATGAAGCGTCTTCGCTACCAGCGGGTTCGAGGACTCTCGCTCCTTCTCCAGATCAGGATTCTCCTTATAAGCCTTCTTCAACGTGATTTTCGGGGTCTCCGGTACCATTTTTGCCAATCGATTTGCTTCCGACAGATCCAACTTTAGTACCCGCGCCACGTCCTTAATCGCCATCTTGGCAGCCATACTACCAAAAGTCACGATGTGCGACACCTTATCCGCCCCGTATTTTTGTGTAACCCACTCCAACACTCGCTGACGCCCGTCATCATCAAAGTCAACGTCAATATCCGGCAGCGAGATACGATCAGGATTCAAAAAACGTTCGAACAGCAAATCATACTTCACTGGGTCAATATTCGTGATACCCAGACTATACGCCACGGCACTCCCCGCGGCAGAACCACGTCCCGGTCCCACGATCACCCCCATATCACGAGCAGCCTGAATAAAATCCTGTACGATCAAGAAATACCCCGGGAAACCCATCGTCTTCATGATATGCAACTCGAAAATCAGACGCTCCATAATATCCGGCGGGATATTCTCTCCATAACGTCGCACGGCCCCCTTCATTGCCAACTCCTTCAAATAATCCGCTTCCAGCTTGATACGGTAAAGTCGATCATATCCTCCCAACTTCTTCACTTTCTTCAGGGCATCTTCCTCACTCATAACGACCTCACCCTTCTCGTTACGGGTAAACTCGTTGAACAAATCCTCTTCTGTGTATTTCTTCCGGTACTCTTCCTCCGTACCGATCTCCGGCGGGATCGGGAAAACCGGCATCAACGGATCGGAATCCAGTTTATAATCTTCAACTTTATCAACAATCTCCTGAGTATTCTCGATTACCTGCGGAATATCCTTGAACAACTCTTCCATCTCAGCCGTCGTCTTGAACCACTCCTGCCGCGTGTACCGCATCCGATTAGGATCATCCAAATCCTTACGAGTATTCAGACAAATCAATAGGTCATGCGCCTCCGCATCCTCCGCATTCAAGAAATGCACGTCGTTCGTGGCAATCACCTTGATTCCTAACTTCTCACCCATACGCAGAATCTCTGCGTTACATCTCACTTGATTATCGTAAACCTCCGCTCTCTCTTTGGCCGATTCTGCCGGATGTCTCATCACCTCCAGGTAATAATCCTCCCCCACCAAGTTCTTGTACCACAAGGCAGCCGCCTCCGCCCCCTCAATATCCCCGGCCATAATCTTCTGGCAAATCTCCCCTCCTAAACAAGCCGATGAAATAATTAACCCCTCGTGATGCTTCTCCAGCAAAGCCTTATCAATACGCGGACGATAATAATACCCATCCACGAATGCCGCAGAACAAAGCTTGATCAGATTCAAATACCCTTTCAGATTCTTGGCCAGGATAATCAAATGCTCTCCCGAACGGTCCACCGGTTTCTCCTTGTTATACAAAGACACCCGGGCCACGTAGGCCTCCACCCCCAAAATAGGTTTTATCCCCTTTTTGCGACAAGTATCATAGAACAACTTTATCCCGAACATATTCCCGTGATCCGTCAACGAGATCGCCTTCATCCCGTCGGCAATCGCCTTCTCCACCAACCCGGGCACACTCGCCGCCCCGTCGAGAATTGAATACTGTGAATGTACATGAAAATGCGTAAATGCCATATATACACTTAATTAAATATTAACACACCCCTAAAAGGCATATCACAAATTTAGCCAAAAATCCCGACACTACCACCCCGTATAATACAAACAATTCTAAAAAGCAGTATATTTCCCATTAAACCGGAAACCAATCCCCAGCATCAAGAAATTAGGTTCGTTAAAATTTTGTAGACGATACCCCACGTGCAAAAACACGGCACGGGACAAGGCTATTTTCAACGTCAATAGCTGGTAAAACATATTCAGATCATTCTTCCCGATCATGTTCGCCCCGATCCCGACTCCCACGACAAAAAAAGGCATCACGTACTCTGCCCGCCCGGAAAGCCCCAAGGCGAATTGATCACCCAGAGGGGGACGAACAATGTCCGACTTATCCACCTTCCCGTACACATCTCCTTCCGTATACAAATTGGCTCCCCCGTCAAACGTTCCATCCAAAGACACGCCTAACCGGAGTTTATAATTCAAATTATACATCGGGGTAAAATTAAACCCGAACACGGGGTAAGCCTCTGGAGAAGGGGAAAACCCGTCGGAAGTCTTTACCAACCGATCATGCCACGAACCGAAGAAAACAACATCATACGTGAAATGTCGCCGGAAAGGTTGTACAGCCAAAGCGACTCTCCTCTCCAACGCCTTCAAATCATCCTTCCGGTAGAAATTACACTCTAACCCGATATTTCCCCCGATCGTGTTCAATCCGGCATTAGGAATCTTCGTGTTCCCGTTGGAAAAATGCGATAACGTCAATCCCGAAAGCAGGCTAACCCTCGGGGACAACCTCCAGCGCAAATAAAAATTAGCATTAATATAAGCATTCACCTTCGAACCGATCATCGTGTTGTACGAATTATAATACGAGTCATAAGGTTTCCACCCTGCGGACAAGCCAAAATTCCACTCGTAATGCAAAGACAACCAAGGAGCTAAACTAGAGATCCGAGCCCCTTGAAACAAATAGAACGCAACCGGGTTTCCTAACTGCCGGGATTCCCCGAAATTATAAAACCCGAGTCCCACCCCTTGGTAAACATCTCCATAAATACGCTCGTCAATACTCCCTGGACGATAACGGAACAAATATTTCACATGAGTGGAAAAAGCCCCTCGGATAATCCTCCCCTCCGCATTTTCCCCCTTCAGAAAAGAACTTGTCGGGAAAATATACTCCGGTCGACCCTCCACCCGCAATCCATGCACGAACTTACGTGGCGACACGTCCACCAAACTATCGCTCCCCTGTCCTGCCACACGCAACACACCCCCGACGAATATTACCCCCAGAAAAACGATTACTCTTAAAATCCTTTTTATACCATCCATACAAATTCCATTCAGTAAAATAATCCGGTTAACCACTCTTAGCTTTTCCTCTCAACAGTTCCGGTTCCGGCAAGGAAACCCGGGTAAAACTCACGATTGCGGCAAGCGTGGCAAACCCTCCCGCAAAATAGAGGGAAACATACGTCCCATCTACCGGAAAAACAACAAACATCAAAGCCACCAATGAAGCTCCCGTCGTCTGTCCGGTCAATCGGGCCATACCCAGCATACCGCTAGCCCCACCACTCCTGTTCTGTGGTGCCGAAGAAATTAATATACTATTATTCGGCGTCTGGAATAACCCGAACCCGAATCCACACATAGCCATAAACAAAGCAATTCCCGCATTGGAAACCTGGTCCGCAAAGACAGCTAGTAAAAACAATCCCACGGAAAATATCGACAACCCCACACCACCTAACAACCCCGCATGAACTCGCTCAATCAACCTCCCCGCCAAAGGAGCCGCAATCATCGTCGCCAACGGCCAAGGGGTCAGCAACAATCCCGTCACCACCTCATCCAGCCCCAACGTGTGCTGCAAAAAGAAGGGCAAAGAAACCATGGCCAACATCTGCGCCACGAAAGAACACACGGATGTCCCCACAGACAACGAAAAAATCGGTATCTTCAACAAATCGACAGGCAACAGGGGGTATTCCTGCGACAACTGACGACGCACGAAAAAGTAGCCGACCAACAGCACCACCCCAATTCCCGGGAGCAGTATAGATAAACTCATCCCGTGAGTGAACCCCTCGATCGAGAAAATCAACAACCCGAACGTAAATGCGTTCATCAACCCACTTATCCAATCAAACTTCCGTCCACTTCTCTTTACCGGATTCACGGGCAAAAAACGAAAAGATAAAATCAACGCCGCAATTACAATGGGAACATTTATCGCAAACAACCACTGCCAGGAGGCAACAGACAAAATTCCCGCCGCAATCGTCGGCCCTCCTGCCGCCGACACGGCAACCACCAGCGCATTGATGCCCATTCCCCGTCCCAAATATCGTTTGGGATAAATAATCCGGATCAAAGAAGTATTCACGCTTGCCAAAGCAGCCGCACCAAACCCTTGGAACACACGGGCTACCGTCAACGTCAGCAAAGAATTGGAAAGCGCACAAGCTAATGAAGTCACGCTAAATATCAACAAACCACCGATATACACCCGCCGATAACCTAAAATATCCCCCAAAGAAGACAAAGACAACAAGGAAACCACGATAGCCAACTGGTAAGCATTCACGATCCAGATAGACATCGACGGCGTTGCCTGCAAATCCTCCGCGATAGACGGTAACGCCACGTTAGCAATCGTGCCGTCCAACACGGAAACCGTAATTCCCATGGCAATGGCAAGAATCGCCCAGTATCGTTTCGGGACAGGCAACCCGTCCCACCCCACCTCTTTTGTGCTCATTTTCCCAGTCCAATTTTATCGTGCAAAAATACGAAATATAAGATTCCCATTTCATCTACCACACGAAAATTTTAAAAGTCTCCTTATCGGTTGTCTGTCGGTATTTAAATGGTAAACAAGCAGATAACATTGGACATTTCATTATCACATCACGACAAATAGCGGATCACTACCGTGTAAAACGCTATTAGAACGCTATTAAAACCCTATTAAAACGCTATACTGAATAGCGTTCTATTAGGTTTTTAATAGGATACTAAAAATATTCTATTCGGAAGTAATCCGGAAGTAATAACGAAATAATACTGAAATATCCATCTTATAGTCACAAACAACGCCTTATTCAAGGTTAATCCCCCTCATACAACCACAAAAGAATGGACCGATTATACAAGTCGCAAGTATAAGGCTTAAACTCGTCTTATTATTGGTTCATAAAAAATCAAAAAAGTTTTTGGAAGAATCAAAAAGTGATTTTTCCAAAAACTTTCACGAATTGTATCCCAAGGAAAAATATACGGGTAGATGATTACCTACCCACTATTTTATCGTATCGCTTTATCGATAGTTTCTTCAAGCTCTTTTCCTCTCAAACCTACAGCGATAACCTTATTTTCCGCATCAAGGATATAAGTTTGCGGTATCGATTGAATGTTATATTGTCGAGCAATACCCTTTCCGATACCTTTTAGATCAGAAAGTTGCAACCAAGGAAGTTTGTCTTCCTGAATCGCTTCTTCCCAAGCTTTCTTATGGGTATCCATTGAAATAGATACAATGACAAGCCCCTTATCTTTATAATTTTCATAGATACGCAACAGATTAGAATTTTCCGCACGACAGGGACCGCACCAAGAAGCCCAAAAGTCAATCAATTTTACCTTCCCTTTCAATTCGGATAGTGCTATCGTATCCCCCGAAACCGAGGGAAGACGGAACTCTAAAAACTGACCGCCAGATTGCATACTACCTAACCAATTCAATCGTCGTGAGGCGACTTTACCTTCGGGGGTATTTTGCATGATCTCTGACAATAATTCATAGCGGGCTTTCAACTGTTTGTAGGGTAAGTGCATCAATCCTTCATATATCAATGCCACTCCAACAAGATTATCATGATTAGCCCGGACGTAGTCCAAGACACGTGCATTATATTGCCCGCTTAACGTATCCAATTTTTTACGTATGATAGACATCTCGATCACATCCATAACTGCCCTTGCCCGCTGATAGAGTTCTACCAAAGAATCACGAACATGATAGATCGCTTCGTCGTCATCATTCAATTTATTTCTAATAGCTTGCAAACGTCCGCCTTCAATAGTAAAATTCCGGAAATCGACAATTTCTTTCGCATCAATTGTTACCCGATAGCGTTCATTTTCCAATATCAAAGGAACACGCCCTGTGGTACCTGAAATTGTCAAAAAACAAATTCGAGGAGAGTCAACATGACCGGAAAAATGAAATAATCCATCGACGGCTTCACTTGAAGCTAGTATTTCCTCTTGCCCGTCCACTCCCAACGATACGATTTTTACTGTCGCCTGTGTGTTATTCTCCATGAAAACATCAATAGAATATTCATCAGATTTACAACCCACGAAAAACGAAATCACACCCACGAAAAAAATTATCGCAATCCTATTCATTTAATACCCAATATTAACGTTTCAATTCTTTTATTACAATCTCTTCCAATCCCTCGTCATCATTGCCGGTCGCAATACACCGATTGTTTTCGTCTAGTACAAACCACCTAGGTATACGAGTTACTTTATAACGCAGATAAACGGCATCGGGAGTCGCTTTCAGTTCGGATAACTGGATCCACCCGCAAGCATCTTTTTTTATAGCCATTTTCCATTGCGCAGCATTACGATCCACAGATATTCCTATAATTTCTAAACCTTGATCTTTATATTTCTCATATAAAGGAATTAATCTTTTATTGGCAGCCCTACAAGGCACACACCACGACGCCCAAAAATCAAGGATCTTTACTTTTGCTTTAATGGTGGATAATGTCACCGGATTACCTGCGGTGTCAGGCATGGTGAAATCCCGGGCTACAATTCCCGGTTTCAGGTACCAAAGCCGATCTATTTCTTTGTTAATCGCTTTACCTATCGGGGTGTTCTGCATATTTTCGTCCAACAACTGATAGCGGTTTTCCAATTTCTGGAAATCCACCCAATTCATCTTGTTCCAAACGAGAAAGAGGCCCGCCATATTGTTTTTATTAGCCTGTATGTAGCGTGCCAACAAACTTTCAACTTGCTCTTCAAGATTCAAGTGCTTCTCTTTTAAAGCCTGCTGCTTGTTCGCATCTTTCTCTTGCCGTAACTGTTCCACGACGAAGACGAGTTCTTCATTTAGCTTTTTGAGCTCATCGCCACAGGCTTTAATCTGTCGTTGCAATTTCGTGTTTTCCAACCGTATGGCTCTTGTTTCAGAAACGAGAATTTTGTTTTTCCCCTTTTCCAACAACATCGGATAATCCCAGCCGACATCGTGCAATACAAGGCTGTAAATCCCGGCTTCTTGCGGTCGGGTTGTGAAACGAAAACGTCCGTTGTTAGTCGTAACCGTTTCGAGCGTATCCGGTACGCCCGCCCCGGTTATCCGGAGCAGGCTGAGGGTTACATTATTTTTAGGATAAGTTCCATACACTTGGGCATAAACGGTATTCTGACCCAAAAGGAACAGGACAATGCCTGTCAATAGTAGAAAATGTTTCATTTTTTATAATCGTTTTTAAATCTATAAGCAATATCTATTATTTTCCCCAACTGCTTGATTTCCTGTTTCAACACGGGTGCAGATGTTTGTTGCGGGAAATCGTACATTCTAAAAATACCACTGACACTTTCCTCACAAGCCGTATCGTATCCGGCCACGTATAACCAATATTCCCGTGCACGTTCCCAAGGTTCGTAGGCTACATAAGCTACCGGACATTGAAATTTCATGACTGATATACGCTCGCCGGGGAAAGAAAGTATTTTCTCGGCTTTCTTTTCAGGCGTGGAGAGGTTAAATTGATACACGTCACCTTGCTCCGTGGCGTAATAAAGGATACGGAAGACAGTATGAAAAGCGAAATGAATAATTTTGTCGCCATTGGCAGGAAGCAAACGCATGTAATGAGTCCTTTCTACTTTATAATCAGTATTGGTGATCATACCGTAAATGTCATAATCTTCGGTTCCGGGTGTTTTCAAAACGGCGAATACATATCCTTCCCGGGTACCCTCCATATGTACCAAATCTTTACCGGTATTAGCATCATAATCGACCGTACCTCCCGTAAAAGTCAACACATTAGGATAATCTTTAGCTTCATAAGTAACATTTCCCCACCAATCTTTCTTCCCCATACTTTCCAAAGCCAAGAAACGACGATTTGTTTCATCATAAAGAATGACAGAACAAGTGTTGGGCCATGCATAATTAGGTTTGTACCCGATATGACGAGAAACTTTAAAGTATTCGTCACTCTTTTCCAATCTGTTTACCGGGAAGGTAAATTGTATCCCATTTACGAGATCATCATATTTCCGCCAAAAAAGTTCTCCCTCAGATGTTACCACGATTTCTCGTTTCGGGTCCGAATTCATCATTGTAATCCCCCCGACAATCTCTACCTTATCGGGATTTTCACTGAATTGCCAAATCATGTTGTTTTCATCAGAAGGCTGTAACGTTTCGGGATCCAGATTAAAGGTGCCCGACTCACAACATGCCAAACGGGAAGTTCCAAAGGTACGATTATAATTGTAAACCAATTTGTAGGGTTTCCCAAGTTCCATCCCGAGTCCTTCCCAAATGTTGTGTGAAATCAATTTTTCATTTTCAGAAGTATAAGAAATCATATCTAGCCGGGCTTTCCCCGCTTCCTCGCACAACACCATCCAGCCGTCGCTCACGGCGGTACGCAATCTCACGTAAAAATCGGTTTTATAAGAAATACCCGTGAGCGTGTCTTTCACATAAAAGAATCCGGCATAATCGCCCGGTTTTTCGGTCAACGGGTAAGAGAGGTTCTTTTCCCTCCCGATAATATATCCCGCACTTTGTTCCTCTACCGAAATGGAATCTTTGTTATACCGATCATGCAAAGGTATTAGTCTCCATTCGAATTTCAAGTGATCTTCCGATCCACCAAGGGCAAGATTCAATACAGGATTGATTTTCAAGGTATCCGCATATGAATACTTATCATACCAATTGGATTGAATGCTGTCGACAGTTACTGAATTCAGTTCCGTATAGTCATAATTACCCAAATCGTCGTAGCAAGCAACTGCTAGCAGGAGTAAAATTATATATAATGAAAGTTGCTTCATATCACATTTTTTTAAGTTTAACAAAGAACTAATCCTGCACATCTACACCCATTACCATCGGGGTACCGTCTTCCTCCAAGTAGGGAGACTCTTGTGCATTCAACCAACGTTGCACTTTTTTACCGTAATACTTGAGTTTGGAATCCGGAATAACCGTCTTGTCGATAAATTCTGTCCGGTGAATATTACACAATGTACAAATCAAGTCGGCTTTAAGATAACTATACTCTCCAAAATAGCGCACACCGTTCCATTCCCACCACCAGGGCTTCGGAAAATTCTCGCTCGCGATGATTGTCATGCTATGTCCGAGGAAATAACTATTCCCGTCATTATCCTTACGCCAGTTGTATTCCGAGTTAAACTGTTCACTCTCCTCGATAACTACCGTAAATATCCGGTTATATTTCTTCAATTTTTCACTCCGCAACATGACTATTTCCAAGGATGTCTCATTGCTGTTTGCCGGTAAAATAACTTCCGTGGGGATAGGACGAAAATCAACGTTGACTTCTGCACGAAGCGTATCCACATCACATAATTCCGTACGAATTTTGATCTTCCTATCGTAATCCGTCACGGTTCCAAAAAGGTAAATAGGCAACTTGTAAGTCTGTTCCTTGATGTCCCCGTCAATAACGCCCCAGGTATCATATCGTATGGTATCTCCCATAATTTGAAAACTCTTTTTGGAGAAATAAACCGAACTTCCTCCTTCGTAGCAATCCAGTTCTGTATGTTCGCATCCGTAACACAATATAAGAGCTAGGATGTAAAGAAAAAACAAATATTTCATAGCGATAATAATTGTTGTTAGTTATACATATCATTATATTTAGATTCGCTTTCCGGAATCTGGGGCTGATATTCGGCTAATCCCATCGTTCTCTCACTGACGTATAGAGGATCATCCGCATCTTTTATTTCACTATATTTCAAACGCTTGTAGTAGTAAAAGAGTTGACCTTCTCCAAAAAATTCACGGATATATTCTTTTTCCAACATGCTGGCCAGCAAAGTGCTATTTGTCATCTCTTTAACACCACGATGAACTAATACCTGATTCAACCATTGCATTCCATCTTCAGGTTCCGGTTCGCATTCCGCCGCAATGTAATAGGCCTCGGAAATCCTTAACATCGGCATCAAGTTGGAAGAAAGCGAATCTACTGTTGATTTGAATTTTTCGAAAAGATTGTAAGCAGCTCCCCCCACGGTCAACTGCGTAGAGAAGGAAGCGACATAGCGATAGTCATCCCGATTATTCTCGAAAATCTTAAGAACTTGTGAATTCAATGGAGCCAAAAGCATTTCGGAACTCAATGTATTTCCGTTAAAATAACTCGTATAGAGCTTTGATATTTTCGTATTTCTTAAACCAAAAACGATCTCATCAAAAAATATTCGATCGGCATCTTCTTTTCCGGATGAAATATTTTGTCTATTTACCCACGAGAACCATTTTTCCTGGGCATCTATCACGTTACGAGCGGCAGACAAAGCATCCGACTTGTTCCCACGATATAATTCCGCACGAGCCAAAAGCAATTGTACCGCATACCAGTTTAGACGTATTTTCCTAAAAGAGGTGAATGTATACGCATTTTCTTGCCAACTACCCTCCGTACGAACCGGATCATTCTCCAGCAATGTACTTGCTTCACGGAGGTCTGCGATGACATTGTTCATGAATTCCTCGGCTGCAAAGCGGGGACGTTCATTTAGCGAGAATACTTTGTAATAAGGTAATCGGGTAACATTATTAGACGGTTCGTAAAGAGGCCCGAACAGTCGAAAAATATCGAAATGCAAGAAAGCTCTCAATCCCAACGCTTCACCTTTGATAAGCTGATAATAGTCATCGCTTAGCACGTCACGGTGTTTTTCACAATTCTCCAACAATTTGTTGATATTAGCAATCAAATTATAGGTTTTCTCCCACACTCCCGCAAAACGATTTTTAGACATCTCCACCTGGTATTTATGTTCTACCAGATCGTGATAATAAACGGTACCTTCATTCACGTGATAACGCTGTGCCATGAGTTCAATCATTTCACATGACAGGTAGGCACCGTACAGGTTGGCATGATTCATCTCGATATATATTCCGTTTAGCGCATTCTCAAAGCCTTTCACCGAAGTGAAAGCAACGTCTTCTGCCACCCGATCGTAAGGCTGTACATCCAGCCAGTTGTTACAACCGCTCAAAGCAGTAGTTATCAGTAATATGTAT
>DYVS01000090.1:0-23110 GCA_020743075.1 Butyricimonas virosa
GTAGTCCGTACGAGAATCGAACTCGTGTTACAAGAATGAAAATCTTGCGTCCTAACCCCTAGACGAACGGACCATCGTTAAATATCTCGCTCTTTGCTCTAGTAGTCCGTACGGGAATCGAACCCGTGTTACAAGAATGAGAATCTTGCGTCCTAGCCCCTAGACGAACGGACCATCTTTTGCTTTAGCGGTTGCAAATATACGGCAAATTTCATTCCTACCAAAGAAAACGTGATTTTTTTTTCACATTACTGATTGTTTAATTCAAAACACGCCATCAAATCATTGTAAATTAATACCATACAAAACAATTCTATATTAACAAAATAACCCCTCTAGCCTGCCCCAGGCAAACTCATGCCGCATAAAACATACTTAAGCTGTACACAATGAAATTAATTCCTTACCTTTGCCCCCGTAAATCATTGAAATCAATTCTCAACTATTATGGCTAAATTATATCTGATCCCAACTCCAGTTGGTAATCTTGAAGACATCACACTGAGAGCACTTCGTATACTAAAAGAAGTACCTCTTGTACTTGCCGAAGATACCCGTACCTCCGCAAAACTATTAAAACATTACGAGATCAATACCCCCCTGCTCTCACATCATAAATTCAACGAACACCAGCAAGTTAGCCGTATTGCCGAGCGTATTGCACGAGGTGAAGACATCGCCTTAATCAGTGATGCCGGGACACCAGGAATCTCCGACCCGGGCTTTCTACTCGTACGTACCTGTATCGAGCAAGGAATAGAAACAGAATGTCTGCCTGGAGCCACGGCATTTGTTCCAGCTCTCGTCAATTCCGGTCTACCCTGCGACCGTTTTTGTTTTGAAGGATTCCTGCCACAAAAGAAAGGTCGTCAAAAAAAACTTATAGCTCTTGCCGAAGAGGAACGCACAATGATATTCTACGAATCTCCATTCCGTTTGGTAAAGGCCCTCGAACAGATGGCTGAATTTTTCGGAGAAAACCGATATGCTTGCGTAGCCCGCGAGATCAGTAAACTTTTCGAAGACTTCCAGCGAGGTACGTTAAAAGAACTAATTAATCATTTTACTGAAAATGGAGTAAAAGGAGAAATCGTCATGATCGTGGAAGGTAAACCCAAAAAAGAAGAGGAAGAATCAAAATAAAAATGGGGACTCCACCAAGTCCCCATCTTCATATTTATTTACATTTCTGACATTCGAAATATTTCCAGACTCCGGCAGCAAGGATAGCACCTAAAAATGGAGCGATAATGAACAACCATAACTGACTTAAAGCATTACCACCTTCAAAAATAGCAGGAGCAATACTTCGAGCCGGATTAACAGAAGTTCCTGTCACAGGGATACATACAATATGGATCAAAACCAAAGATAGACCAATTGCTAATCCCGCAAATCCGGCAGGAGCGTTAGCACTCGTGGACCCCAGAACAACAAGGATAAAGATAAAGGTAAACACCAACTCCGCCACAAAAGCCGGAACCATATTTCCTTCCCCGTACATATTTGCACCCGTTCCTTCCAACCCCATCCCGGAAGAAATCACGTAAAGAATCGCCGAACCGATAAAAGCACCGATGACCTGAAATAACATATACATCCCAGCATCCTTTCCGCTCATTCGCCCCGTCAAGAAAACACCTAATGTAATAGCCGGATTAATATGACATCCGGAAATACCACCAATAGCATATGCCATTGCTACCACAGACAAACCAAAAGCGAAAGCAATCCCCAAAAAACCGATTTCTGCTCCGGCAATAACAGCACTACCGCATCCCATAAGCACGAGTACCATAGTACCAATCATTTCAGCTACATACTTTTTCATAAATTTGTTTTTAAGATTTTAGGATTACAAATATACTATAAAATTAGGATATGTTATCCTGCTCAAAAAAAAGAAAAGACTCCTATAACAATTGTCATAAGAGTCTTTTTTCCTATAAAATAAATTTCAATTACTTGCTGAATTTCCGTCCGTAGAACTGAGCACTATCACCTAATTCTTCCTCGATCCGAAGTAATTGATTGTATTTTGCCATTCGATCAGAACGACTTAATGATCCCGTCTTAATTTGTCCGGAATTGGTTGCCACCGCAATATCCGCAATAGTTGCGTCCTCCGTCTCCCCGGAACGATGAGAAGTGACCGACGTGTAGCCGGCACGGTGAGCCATATCAATCGCATCCAATGTTTCAGTTAATGTACCAATCTGGTTTACCTTGATCAAAATGGAATTAGCACATCCCATTTCAATACCTTTCTTCAAATATTGCACGTTTGTCACGAACAAATCATCCCCCACTAACTGGCAACGGTCCCCGATACGCTCTGTCAGTAATTTCCAGCCTTCCCAATCGTTCTCACTCATACCATCCTCGATAGAATCGATCGGGTAACGGGATATTAATTCCTCCAGATAAGCCACCTGCTCGGCTGAAGAACGCTTTGCGCCCGTCGCTCCTTCAAATTTAGAATAATCGTAAACTCCATCTTGATAAAATTCAGAAGAGGCACAATCCAACCCTATCATCACATCCTCACCTGCCTTGTACCCTGCAGCTTCAATAGCTTTAATAATAGATTCCAAGGCATCTTCCGTTCCTTTCAACGCAGGAGCAAAACCACCCTCGTCACCCACAGCCGTACTCAACCCGCGGTCGTGAAGAACTTTCTTCAAACTATGGAAAACCTCCGCACCCATACGCAAAGCCTCACGGAAAGATTCAGCCCCAACTGGACGAATCATAAACTCCTGAAACGCAATAGGGGCATCAGAATGAGATCCTCCGTTAATAATATTCATCATCGGCACCGGTAACACTTTCGCATTTACACCACCGATGTAACGATATAACGGCACTTCCAATGCGTTAGCAGCAGCTTTCGCACAAGCCAAAGACACTCCTAATAATGCATTGGCACCTAAATTACTCTTGGTCGGCGTACCGTCCAATTCCAATAAAACACGGTCAATCCCTACCTGATCGGTCACGTTCATTCCCAATAAGGCATCAGCAATCACCGTATTTACATTATTCACAGCTTTGGTTACCCCTTTACCGCCATATCTTTTCTTGTCTCCATCACGCAATTCCAATGCTTCATGTTCTCCAGTGGACGCTCCGGACGGAACCGCAGCACGGCCCATCGCCCCACATTCCAGAATAACATCTACTTCTACGGTCGGATTTCCTCTTGAATCCAACACTTCTCTTCCAATAACTTCTGTAATATACATTCCTCTTAACTTTAAAAGTTCGTAAATAAATTGTTGTGACTAAGATACGTAAAACAATTGAAAAAGTCACATGATTTAGTTTATAAAGTTCCTTGTCATAAACTTTGACCCGCAATAAACTTTCCCCGGAAAAATTTGTCTTAATAGAGCGAAGATTTGGTTTGTAATTAAAAACAATTCATTCTTCGACGGAATGTTCAATTGTGTATAAAGTGTATATGAGTAAAGTAAAAGAAGCTGTTTTAGCCATCTTCTTCACGTTGTTTGCCCTATCTACCTTTGCCCAAACGGGAAGTGTCAGAGGACGAATTATAGATGCTAAAACGAAGAAACCCTTAGAGTTTGTCAACGTGAGTATCCGAACCACGGGAACTCAAACCCCGTTAAACGGAACAGTCAGTGATTCAACCGGAATTTTCCATATCAACCGAGTAAAAAACGGGACTTACACGCTCACCGCCTCGTTTATCGGTTACAAATCCGTGGAAAAAGAATTCACGATCTCTCCGACAGCGAGAAACATAAATGTAAAAAACATCCTTTTAGAAGAAGACAGTCAAGTAATTGATGAGATAAAAGTTGTCGGCCAACGGGCTCAGATGCGATTCGAAATCGACAAAAAAGTCTTCGACGTGGAATCCAATATTTCCCAAGCCGGGGGGTCAGCCAGCGAACTACTTGAAAATATTCCCTCGGTGGAGGTAGACAACGAGGGGGAAATCTCTTTGCGGGGGAACTCAAGTGTAACGATCTGGATCAATGGCAAGGCATCAGGCCTGTCTGCAGATAACCAAGCCCAAATACTGGAACAAATTCCCGCTGAAAGCATTGAGCGCATAGAATTGATCACGAATCCCTCAGCCAAATTCAGCCCGGAAGGGACTTCTGGAATCATCAATATTATTTTGAAGAAAAATCGGAAAGCCGGATATTACGGTAGTTTCCAAGTCGGGGCCGATATATTGGGTGGATATAATGCCAGCGCCAGTATCAATTATAGTAGTGATAAAATTGAATCCTACCTTAACGTCGGATACCGCCAAAGGAAATCGGAAGGTAAAGATAATACAGATCGTATTAATCTGGATGACCAAGGTAATCCGATCTCCTACTTGAATCAGAAAGGCTGGAACGATCGAGATGGCGGTTCACTCTTCACCCGGGCAGGTCTAACGCTACACCTCACCCAGACCGACCATATCGGAATTGAAGGATTCGGACATTTCGGGAACCGAAATTCCAATAACACCATCCGTTACGAAAGTGATGTCCCTGGCTCGTTCACCAGTAGCGAACGTATCAGCGATTCTGACAACTCCTCCAAAGGGGGTAACATCAACCTCGACTACAAGCATGAATTCAGCGAAAGCAGTAATCTCGTGGCTCGAGCCTCGTGGGATTTATGGGTTTCTGACGGAACCAGCACATACAAACAACACTCCCTCTACCCAGAAAATAAAGAAACCTCTTCCTGGCAAAAACAGGAAAGTGACAACCGTTCACAAAGCTGGGAATTTCAAGCAGACTACGTGAACCAATTCACAGAAGAAAGTAAGTTGGAGGCAGGTTATAAAGGTTCGCTCAGCAGCCAAAAAAGTCCCGTGGAAACCTATTCTGGTGAAACGGAAGTGACAGCCGTCTTTGATAAATTGCTATATAACAAATACTCCTATGACCGAAATATCCAGGCCTTATACGCCACGTTCTCCACGAAGGTAAATAACTTCGGGCTACAACTGGGCTTACGGGGAGAATACACGGATACTGAGACCAAATCACTGGGATACGGGGATACCAAGACCACGGCCGTTCCGTATAAAGATGACTATTTCAGTTTATTCCCTAGTTTGTTTCTATCGTACAGTCTCCCCAAAAATCATGAAATACAGGTCAACTATACCCGACGAATTTCACGCCCCAGAGGCTGGCAATTGAACCCGTTCATGAACATGACTGATTCGCTTAATATCTCGTTCGGTAATCCTTACCTTTCCCCGGAATATTCTAATTCCTTCGAGTTGAATTATATCAAGACTTGGGAAAAACACACGCTATCCGTTTCCACCTACTACCGAAACACGGACGACGTGATCCAACGTATTCGTTACCGGGAAGGAGAGGGCATGAAAAGCACGTCGGCTAACATTACACAATCTTCTTCTGCCGGAGCCGAAATCGTGGCAAAAAACAAACTACTAAAATTCCTAGACTTTACAACAACCCTGAATTTCTATTATAACGAACTGGAAGGCTTTTCTTACCTACCGGCAGGTACAGACACCCCGGTTACGGGAGAACAGGACGATAACTTCTCCTGGACAGGCAAAATCATTGCCAATGCCATACTACCGCACGCCATCTCGTTACAGGCTACCGGAAGCTACAACTCCAAACAGATTATTGCCCAAGGCCACCGGGAGGCAAGTTACCGCTTAGACCTTGGAGCTAGGAAATTTTTCTTTGACCGGAAAATAAACCTTAGTATAAGTGTGCAGGACATTTTGAATTCCCGTAGTTGGCACAGCATCACGTCCGGTAACGAGTTTAAACAAGATAGTGATAGTTGGAGAAAAGGCGGGGTTTTCCGTTTCACGTTAAGCTATAACTTCGGAAACATGAAAGCTTCCAAACAAAAGCAACAGCGCCCCTCGGAAGAGATGAACATGATGGAAGAAGAGTTTTAAATTATCACTTCCCAACGTCCACCTTTATCCGGCCCAGTCTGCGGAGTATTCCGTCAGCTTTGAGCCGAGCAAAATGCTTTTCTACCGCTTTCGATGAAATCCCGATCCGTGTTGCGACAGCCGTGGTACTCAACATCGGATCTTCCAATAACAAGGAAATAATTTTCTCTCTACGGCCAAATAATCGTTTCCCTAAAAAATAACCCCGGATGTATTGTCCGGGGTTATTTTTTATCTGGAATAATACTTTATTCAGCTTTCGGAGTTTCTTCCGTAGCAGGAGCCTCAGCCACCTGAGTTTCCTCGGTAGCGACAGGAGCAGCCTCTTTCTTAGCAGAAGGTCTTCTACGACGAGTCGTTTTCTTAGCCTCTTCTTTCTTCACTTCAGTATAAGTCGTGTTATAATCCACCAACTCAATCATACACATTTCAGCGTTATCCCCCAAACGGTTACCCAATTTCAAAATACGGGTATATCCTCCCGGACGATTAGCAATTTTCTGTGCAACGTCACCGAACATTTCAGCAACAACTTCTTTGCGACGAAGGTAAGAGAAGACGGTTCTTCTAGAGTGAGTCGTGTCGTTTTTGGCTTTCGTCAAAAGCGGCTCAACATAGACCTTTAGGGCCTTAGCTTTAGCTAGTGTCGTTTGGATTCTCTTGTGAAGAATCAAAGAACAAGCCATATTAGAAAGTAGAGCATGTCTGTGAGAACTAGTTCTACCTAAATGGTTAATTTTCTTATTATGTCTCATTTTACTTATTCTTTGTCTAATTTATACTTGGCAACATCCATACCGAATTCAAGGTTATTGTTCTCCAGAAGGGCTTCCAACTCAGTCAAAGACTTCTTACCGAAATTTCTAAACTTCAACAAGTCGTTCTTATTAAATTGAACAAGCTCACCCAAAGTTTCAACCTCAGCCGATTTCAAACAATTCAATGCACGCACGGAAAGATCCATGTCCACAAGTTTCGTCTTCAACAGCTGACGCATATGCAATACCTCTTCATCAAACTCTTCGTTTCCATACTTATCCTCTGTTTCAAGAGTAATTTTCTCGTCAGAGAACAACATGAAGTGATGGATCAAGATTTTAGCAGCCTCTTTCAACGCATCAGTGGGATTGATAGAACCATCAGTCTCGATGTCGAAAACCAAACGTTCATAGTCAGTTTTTCCTTCTACACGGTAGTTCTCAATCTCGTATTTCACGTTTTTAATTGGCGTGTAAATAGCATCGATAGGAATTATACCAATCTCCGCATCTGCAGGCATATTCTCTGAAGCAGGAACATAACCGCGTCCTTTTTGAATGGTCAATTCCATGTCTAGACTCGTGGAAGTATCCATGTTGCAGATTACCAATTCCGGGTTCAAAACCTCAAACCCTTTCAGGAATTGATTCATATCACCGGCAGTAAACGTCTCCTGTCCAGAAACGGTAACGGTCAACTTTTCATTCTCCACGTCCTCCACTTTTCTTTTCAACCGAACCTGTTTCAAGTTCAAGATAATCTCGGTTACATCTTCGATGACACCAGGGATTGTCGCAAACTCATGATCTACACCTTGAATTTTAATACCGGTAATCGCAAAGCCTTCCAAAGAAGACAACAAGATTCTGCGTAGTGGATTACCAATAGTGATGCCGTAACCTGGCTCCAACGGGCGGAATTCGAATTTACCGAATCTATCCGTTGATTCAAGCATGATTACTTTGTCCGGTTTCTGGAAAGCTAATATTGCCATATATATTTTTATTTTACTACTTAGAATACAACTCTACGATTAACTGCTCTTTAATGTTCTCTGGAATATCTGCTCTTTCCGGAACATTAAGTAGTTTACCACTCATAGCTGCAGCATCCCACTCTAACCAAGAATATCTGCTACTTCTATTACCTCTCAATGATTCGTTAATCACTTCCAGTGCCTTAGATTTTTCTCTTACAGCAACAACATCTCCCGGACGAACGTGACATGAAGGAATGTTACATACATGACCGTTAATAGTGATGTGTCTGTGAGAAACAAACTGACGGGCAGCCGCACGGGTAGGAGCGATTCCTAAACGATAAACCACGTTATCCAAACGACATTCCAGCAATTGAAGTAATACCTCACCGGTTACACCCTTACTACTTTCAGCTTTCTCGAATAAGATACGGAATTGTCTTTCCAACAAACCGTAAGTATATTTTGCTTTTTGTTTTTCTTTCAACTGAGTTCCATACTCAGAGATTTTCTTTCTACGATGAGCAATTCCATGTTGTCCGGGAGGGTAGTTACGATGTTCTAACGCTTTATCCGGTCCAAAAATGGGCTCACCAAATTTTCTTGCTATCTTAGACTTAGGTCCTGTATATCTAGCCATCTCTATTTGATTTTAAAAATTACACCCAATATTAACTTACACTCTTCTCCGTTTGGGAGGACGACATCCATTGTGCGGAAGTGGCGTAACATCAATGATCTCGGCAACTTCGATTCCGCAAGCGTGGATAGCACGAATTGCTGATTCCCTACCGTTACCCGGTCCTTTGACATATACCTTAACTTTTCTCATTCCCAAATCGAAAGCAACTTTACCACAATCGGTAGCTGCTGTCTGGGCTGCATAAGGGGTGTTTTTCTTTGATCCTCTAAATCCCATCTTACCTGCTGATGACCAAGAGATTACTTGTCCGCTTGAATTAGTCAACGAGATAATGATGTTATTAAAAGATGAATGAACGTGTGCTTGTCCCACGGCTTCAACTTTAACTAGCCGCTTCTTGTTTGATGTAGACTTCTTTGCCATAATTCAATCTCTAATCAATTATTTAGTTGCTTTCTTCTTGTTAGCAACAGTTTTCTTTTTACCCTTTCTCGTACGGGCATTGTTTTTCGTACTTTGTCCTCTTACCGGAAGACCGATACGATGTCTGATTCCTCTGTAACAACCGATATCCATCAGTCGCTTGATGTTCATTTGGACTGAAGTTCTCAACTCTCCTTCTACTTTGTACCCACCATTAATGACATTACGTACAGCAGCTAGTTGATCGTCATTCCAATCCTTTACCTTAGTGTCAAAATCGATGCCGGCCTTTTCTAATATGGTCCTGGCACTACTTCTACCTATACCGAAGATATAGGTCAGAGCTATCTCCCCTCTCTTATTTGAGGGCAAATCTACACCAACGATTCTTGCCATAAATCTCTTTTACTCTTTTTACTAAATTAATAATCAACCCTGACGTTGTTTGAACTTCGGGTTCTTTTTGCAAATGACGTACAAAACGCCTTTTCTTCTTACAATCTTGCAATCAGCACTACGCTTCTTAACAGATGCTCTTACCTTCATTGCTCAACAATTTAATTTTTATATCTAAATGTTATCCTACCTTTCGTGAGATCGTAAGGGGACATATCCACTCTCACTCTATCTCCCGGAAGTATCTTTATATAGTGCATTCGCATCTTTCCCGAAATGTGGGCTGTTATAATATGCCCGTTTTCCAGTTCAACACGAAACATAGCATTTGACAATGCTTCCGTTATTACTCCATCTTGCTCTATCGAAGGCTGTTTCGCCATAATTCAATTTTTACAATTTCCTGTCTCTATATATTCAAATGTTGACAAAATATCAGCTTCACCTTTTCTGATAGCCAACGTATGCTCGAAATGTGCAGCGGGCAGATGATCTCTTGTCTTTATTGTCCATCCGTCTGCCATCTGGAAAACGTTACGGGCTCCCATATTAATCATGGGCTCAATAGCGATCACCATTCCGATCTTCAATTTGCATCCCTGTCCTCTGCGTCCGTAGTTCGGCACCTGGGGCTCTTCATGCAAGTTCTTCCCCACGCCATGACCGACCAGTTCCCTGACAACAGAGAATCCATTCGCTTCGGCATACGACTGCACGGCATAACCAATATCTCCTATCCTCATTCCCGCAACAGCCTGTTCTATCCCTTTGTACAAGCTATCTTTTGTCACTTGTAAAAGCTTTTTCACCTCATCACTAATCTCCCCGACAGCAAAAGTATAGGCGCTATCCCCATAAAAACCATTCTTCACAACCCCGCAATCAACGGATACGACATCACCTTCCTCTAAACGACGAGAGGACGGAATCCCATGAACCACTTCGTCATTCACTGAAATACAAAGTGTGTTGGGGAACCCTCCATACCCGAGAAATCCGGGAACGCCACCATTCGAACGAATAAAATCCTCAGCGATCTTATCCAACTCTAAAGTCGAAATACCCGGGCGAATGTGTTTGGACACCTCACCCAGAGTCTTTCCTACTAATTGGTTGCTTTCCCGCAATAACTCAATCTCCTCCTGTGTCTTTAAAAAAATCATGCCGCAAAAGTACAATTTATTTTCTTAATATGCAGCAGGTCCTCCAGGATTTTTACCTTTAATACGTCCTGATTTCATCAACCCGTCATAGTGACGCATCAACAAATGAGATTCGATTTGCTGTAATGTATCCAACACTACTCCCACCAAAATCAACAAAGACGTACCTCCATAGAACTGAGCAAACTGATGGTTAACACCCGAGATCTGGGCGAAAGCCGGAAGGATTGCTACAATTCCCAAGAATATAGATCCAGGAAGCGTGATTCTAGACATAATAGTATCGAGGAACTCCATCGTTTTTCTTCCTGGTTTTACTCCAGGAATAAATCCACCGTTCTTCTTCATATCCTCAGACATTTGCATCGGATTCACAGTGATCGCCGTGTAGAAATAAGTAAACGCAACAATCATGATAAAGAACGTGAAGTTATACCAGAATCCAGTGAAGTTTGAAAATGCTGCTGCAAAACCGGATAATGCTTCCGAATTTGCATAGTTTATCAAAGAAATAGGCAATAACATGATAGCCTGAGCGAAGATGATAGGCATAACCCCGGCCGCGTTGATCTTCAACGGAATGTATTGACGAACGCCACCGTATTGTTTGTTACCTACAATTCTCTTGGCATACTGTACGGGCACTTTACGTGTTCCCTGTACAAGCAGGATTGACCCACAGAATACCAGGAATAATATGATCAACTCGATCAAGAATGCTACCAAACCTCCTCCTTGTTGAGAAACTCTGGAAGTTAACTCTGCAAAGAAAGCGAACGGTAAACGAGCGATGATACCGATCATAATGATGATGGACACACCGTTACCGATTCCTTTATCAGTAATTCTCTCTCCCAACCACAGGACAAACATTGAACCTGCAGCCATGATCACGATGGAAGGGAGCTGGAATTGCCAAAAACCAGTAGATACAAAAGCCTCTGCCGGTACCTGAGCTTTCAAGTTTGTAAGATACGCCGAACCTTGTAATACCAGGATAACTAATGTGAGGTACCGCGTAATCTGGTTAATCTTACGTCTACCGCTCTCGCCTTCCTTCTGCAAGCGCTGGAAATAAGGAACCGCAATTCCCAATAACTGCACAACGATGGATGCGGAGATGTAGGGCATAATACCTAACGCAAATACCGACGCATTCGAGAATGCACCTCCTGAGAACATATCCAACAAACCTAACACTCCGCTGGACGTTTGATCTTTCAGAGCCTGCAATCCATGAGGGTCGATACCCGGCAGTACGATCTCTGTTCCTAACCTGTAAACGAGAATAAGCCCAAGCGTAGTTAGAATCCTAGTCTTGAGCTCCTCTATTTTCCAAATGTTCTTTAATGTATCAAATAACTTCATAAGTTCTTTCTTTTAAGGCATTGATTTGGGATTTTGTTAAAGTTGCTTCAAAAATAGTAATTCTATTTTAAAAACAACTTTAAACTCCCAAATTTTTAATCTTACAATTTAACTACTGTTCCGCCAACAGCCTCGATAGCGGCTACCGCTTTAGCGGAGAAAGCATGAGCTTTCACCTCAAGCTTAGTAGTTAACGCTCCGTCACCTAATACCTTAAGAAGATCGTTCTTAGACATTAACCCGGCTTGAACTAATACATCCCGGTCGATCACGGTAAGATTATCTCTTTCAGCCAAATCTTGAAGCATCCCTACATTGATAGCTTTATATTCTACTCTGTTTATATTTTTAAAGCCAAATTTCGGTACACGTCTCTGCAATGGCATCTGTCCACCTTCAAAACCAATCTTAGATTTATAACCTGATCTTGATTTGGCTCCTTTGTGCCCTCTTGTAGAAGTACCTCCTTTTCCGGAACCTTGACCACGACCAATTCTCTTTTCTCTGTGAGTTGATCCGGCAGCCGGTTTTAAGCTACTTAAATCCATTGTATACTCTTTAAAATAGGTTTAACAATTACTTTACTTCCTCCACGCGCACGAGATGTTGCACTTTAGCAACCATTCCCATGATTTGCGGTGAAGTTTCGTGTTCAACACTGCTGTTCACTTTCCCGAGGCCCAGTGCGTTCAAAGTAGCAACTTGACGTTTATCACTACCAATTCTACTTCTTACCAATGTAATTTTAATCTTTGCCATCGTTACTTCCAGTTTATCCGTTAAACACTTTGTCAAGACTAATTCCTCTTTGTTGTGCAATCATACGAGGATCTCTCAATAACTTCAAAGCAGCAAAAGTTGCTTTTACCAAGTTGTGAGGGTTGGATGATCCTTTAGATTTTGCCAACACGTCTTTCACACCTGCACTCTCCAACACGGCACGCATAGCACCTCCGGCAACCAGCCCGGTACCGGAAGAAGCGGGACGCATGAATACAGTTGCACCACTATATTTAGCCTCTTGCTCGTGAGGAAGAGTTCCTTTCAATACAGGTACTTTAATCAAATTTTTCTTCGCAGCCTCAACGCCTTTTGCAATAGCAGTAGTTACCTCGTTAGCTTTACCTAAGCCGTAACCCACGGTACCGTTTTCGTCGCCTACAACCACGATAGCAGAGAAACTGAATGTTCTACCTCCCTTGGTAACTTTCGTTACACGGTTGATAGCCACCAATCTGTCTTTCAATTCCAAGTCTGCACTATTAATCTTCTGTTCCATTCTTGCCTACTTTTAAAAATTAAGACCACCGTTACGAGCTGCATCCGCTAATGCTTTCACTCTTCCGTGATATAAATACCCGTTTCTGTCAAACACAACAGCGGTAATTCCGGCTGCTTTTGCTTTTTCAGCGAGCATGGCACCCAATAATTGAGCCTGTTCTGTCTTGTTACCTTTCTTTTCAGCGATCTCCTTGCATAAAGAAGATGCTGATACCAGAGTTTTTCCAGCGTTATCATCAATCAACTGAGCAGAAATTTGCGTGTTTGAACGGTATACGGACAAACGGGGTCTCTCAGCTGTTCCGAAGATTACTTTACGTATTCTTCTCTTTATTCTTATTCTTCTTTCTACCTTAGTTAAAGCCATAACATTACTTTTTTACAGGTGATTAAACTTTAGCTGATTTACCAGCCTTACGACGAAGAACTTCACCCACAAATTTAATACCTTTACCTTTATACGGTTCCGGTTTACGGAATGAACGAATCTTGGCCGCTACCTGACCGATCAATTGTTTGTCGCAACTTTCCAGCGTGATAATCGGGTTAGCACGTTTTTCATTAAGCACACTTACTTTCACTTCGTTCGGTAACACCATGAAAATTCCGTGTGAGTAACCTAATCCCAATTCAAGAACTTGGCCTTCAGCATTCGCTCTGTAACCTACTCCGACCAACTCTTGTTTGATCGTGTAGCCTTCAGAAACACCAACAACCATGTTGTGAATCAAGGAACGGTATAAACCGTGCATGGCTTTATGAGCTTTTTCTTCTGACGGACGCTCTACAACAACGTGAGCTCCTTCCACTTTCACGATCATATCTGCGTGTACGTCCTGAGAAAGTTCTCCCTTAGGACCTTTAACTACGACCGTGTTATCAGGATTTACAGTAACTGTAACCCCTTGTGGTATATCTATTGGTAATTTTCCTATTCGTGACATTTTCCGCCCTTTTTATTAATAAACATAACACAATACTTCTCCACCAACATTCTTTTGGCGAGCTTCTTTATCAGACATTACGCCTAATGACGTTGACAAAATCGCGATACCTAATCCGTTTAACACGCGAGGCATATCCTCTACGTTCGTGTAACGTCTCAGACCCGGTTTTGAAACACGTGTCAATGTCCTAATGGCGGGAGCCTTCGTTTCAGGATGATATTTCAAAGCAATTTTAATGTTGCTTCTAACACCATCTTGCTCGAATTTATAATTCAGGATATATCCTTTTTCTTTTAAGATTTTGGTCATTTCCCGTTTCATTTTTGACCCGGGGATATCCACAACTTTATGACCTGCTTTTACTGCGTTCCTAATACGAGTCAGGAAATCTGCTATTGGATCTGTCATCTCTTCAAATTTTAAATATTACCAACTAGCCTTTTTAACTCCAGGTATAAGTCCGGCAGATGCCATTTCGCGGAATTGAATTCTGCTTATACCAAATTGTCTCATGTACCCTCTCGGTCTTCCCGTCAATTTACATCTGTTGTGCAAACGAACGCGACTTGAATTTTTAGGCAGAAGGCTTAATCCAATATAGTCTCCTTCCTCTTTTAATTTAGCTCGTTTTGCGGCGTACTTTTCTACCAATTTTGCACGCTTTACCTCACGGGCCTTCATTGATTCTTTTGCCATTTCGCTTTTTTTTAGTTCTTTTTAAATGGTAATCCAAATTCTCTTAGAAGAGCAAAAGCCTCTTCGTCGGTATTAGCCGAAGTTACAAACGTTACATTCATACCCATGATCTTGTGAACACTGTCCAACACGATTTCCGGGAAAATGATCTGCTCTTCTATTCCTAATGTGTAATTTCCTCTTCCATCAAGCTTATTGTTGATTCCTTTGAAGTCGCGGATACGCGGAAGTGCGGAAACAATAAGTCTTTCTAAAAATTCATACATACGTTCTTTACGCAAGGTTACTCTAACGCCAATCGGCATTCCTTTACGTAATTTAAAGTTAGAAACGTCCTTGGTAGATTTACAAGCAACGGGTTTTTGACCAGTAATGGTTGCAATCTCGTTCATTGAAAACTCAAGGATTTTCTTATCCTGGATGGATGATCCCACGCCCTGATTGATTACTATCTTCTCCAATCTGGGTGCCTGCATAACTGACTTGTATCCGAACTCCTTCATCAAAGTCGGTACAATTTCTTCGTTATACTTTGTTTTGTAATTTGGTACGTATTTCATTTATAATTATTTGGTTATCATGCCTCACGGCATATTACATTAAATTTGCGGCTGCAAAGCTACAAATTTAAATTAATAATTGCAAGTTGCTCTGGGACAACCTGCAATTATTTATTTTACTATTTCAATTCCTGTCCGGATTTCTTAGCGTATCTTACTAATTTTCCTTCGGCATTCCGTCTACGTCCTACCTTTGTCGGTTTTCCCGTAACCGGATCAACCACGTTCAAGTTGGAAATGTGAATAGGAGCTTCCTTCTTGATAATTCCTCCTTGCGGGTGAGTTGCGTTGGGTTTGGTATGTTTGCTTACCAGGTTGATACCCTCAACAATAGCTCTTTGCTTGTCCGGAATCATTTCAAGTACTTTTCCCTGCTTTCCTCTGTCTTCTCCTGCATTTACCTGAACTAAGTCACCTTTCTTTATATGAAACTTCTTGCTCATCGTATAAATTATTTATGATTTATGATTTACGACTTATGATTCAAGAAATTCGATTATGCAATCTAAAATCCAAAATCATAAATCTAAAATCTTAAAGTACTTCGGGGGCTAATGACACAATCTTGGTATAACCCTCACGAACTTCTCTGGCGACAGGTCCGAAGATACGAGTTCCTCTCATTTCACCTGCGTTGTTCAATAACACGCAAGCATTGTCATCAAAGCGGATATAAGATCCGTCCGGACGTCTGTACTCTTTACTTACACGAACTACCACAGCCTTACTAACTGAACCTTTTTTTACTTCACCGTTCGGGATGGCGTTCTTCACGGCAACAACGATTTTATCGCCTACGCGTGCATATCTTTTCCTGGTACCACCAAGAACAC
Source organism: Butyricimonas virosa (assembly GCA_020743075.1). Taxonomy (GTDB): domain Bacteria; phylum Bacteroidota; class Bacteroidia; order Bacteroidales; family Marinifilaceae; genus Butyricimonas; species Butyricimonas virosa_A. The sequence continues at coordinate 15,978 of DYVS01000090.1, forward strand.
GAATACAAAGCACTTCTCTTGCGCCGCTGTTGTCGGCTACGGTCAATCTACTCTCTTGTTGTATCATGATTACTTAGCTCTTTCAATGATTTCAACTAATCTCCATCTCTTGGTTTTACTCAAAGGACGGGTCTCCATAATTCTCACTGTATCCCCGATGTTACATTCATTTTTCTCATCGTGAGCAGTGAACTTCTTGGTCTTGTTGACGAACTTCCCGTAAATCGGGTGTTTCTCCTTAAAATGAACGGCAACCGTGATAGATTTGTCCATCTTGTTGCTTACCACAAGACCGGTACGCTCTTTTCTAAGATTTCTTTCCATTTTTCTACTACTTATTTAATTCACGTTTGCGTAACTCCGTCATCAATCTAGCGATGTTTCTTCTTGTCGTCCGGATTAACATCGGGTTCTCAAGTGGAGAAACAGCATGGTTCATCTTCATCTTGGTCAAGGCAGCCTTCTCTGTCTCGATCTTTTCTTTTATCTCTTCGGTGGTTAAATCCTTAATTTCTGATGTTTTCATTTCTCTTACAATTTTTCGTTTCGAAATTCAAAATAGTCTCTCGACTACTCAGTGTAATCACGTCTAACCACGAACTTAGTAGCGATGGGTAGCTTTTGTGCTGCCAGGCGCAAAGCCTCTTTAGCGATTGCATACGGTACTCCATCTGCCTCGAAAAGAATACGACCCGGAGTAACAGGAGCAACGAATCCTTCTGGAGATCCCTTACCCTTACCCATACGAACCTCAGCGGGTTTCTTAGTAATAGGTTTATCTGGAAATATACGAATCCATATCTGACCCTGTCTTTGCATGTAACGGGTTACTGCAACACGGGCTGCCTCAATCTGGCGTTGTTCGATCCACATGTTCTCCAACGCCTTGATCCCGAAAGATCCAAATGCAAGTTCATGTCCTCTCTGGGCATTCCCTCTCATTCTCCCTTTCTGCGATCTTCTGTATTTAGTCCTTTTTGGCTGTAACATAGCTCTTGATCTATTTAAAAGTTAAAAGACTATTTTTTTCTCTTTTTGAACCCGCCTTTTTTGCCGGCATTGTTCGGACGGTTGTTGTTCTCTTTCTGAGCGCCAACCAGTGCATTCGGAACCAGCTCACGTTTTCCGTAAACTTCTCCCTTGCAGATCCAAACTTTAATACCTAGCTGACCGTAGGTCGTCAATGCCTCGGCCTGAGCGTAATCAATATCAGCACGGAACGTGTGCAATGGAATTCTACCCTCTTTGTAGATTTCGGCTCTTGCCATTTCAGCACCGTTCAAACGACCAGAAATCAAGATCTTGATACCTTCCGCACCCATTCTCATGGTAGAAGCGATAGCCATCTTGATTGCTCTACGGTAAGCCACACGACCTTCCAGCTGACGAGCTATATTATTACCCACGATCACAGCATCCAACTAGGGACGTTTGATCTCGAAGATATTAATTTGAACTTCCTTATCGGTGATCTTCTTCAGCTCCTCTTTCAACTTATCAACTTCCTGTCCGCCTTTACCGATAATAATACCCGGACGAGCGGTGTTGATCGTGATCGTGATTAGCTTCAGGGTTCTCTCGATAACAATCTTAGCGATTCCTGCTTTAGCGAGACGGGCGTTCAGATACTTTCTAATCTTATAATCTTCCACCAATTTATCGCCATAGTTCTTACCGCCAAACCAGTTAGAATCCCATCCTCTGATGATTCCTAATCTATTGCTTATTGGATTAACTTTCTGTCCCATGCTAACTATTCTTTTGTAATGTTTTCAACAGCTGTCTTGCTTCCCAACACGATCGTCACGTGATTTGAACGTTTACGAATCCGGTGAGCTCTTCCTTGCGGGGCCGGTCTAAGTCTTTTCAACATACCTGCACCATCAACGAAAATTTCCTGCACGAACAAGGAGGCTTCATCAACACGTTTACCCTCGTTCTTTTGTTCCCAGTTAGCAATTGCTGAAAGCAACAACTTTTCAACTCTACGAGCAGCTTCTTTAGGACAAAATTTAAGCATATCCAAAGCTTTTTGTACATCTACTCCGCGAATCAAGTCTGCCACCAATCTCATTTTTTGAGGAGATGTAGGACAATCGCGAAGAATTGCAAAAGCCTTCTCTTTTTTGGCTTCTTTATTCTGATTTGCTCTTAATCTTTTTCTTGCACCCATTTTAATACATCTTCTTTAGTTCAACTTTACCATGCATTATTTTTTCTTTTTATCAGCATGGCCTCTAAATGTACGTGTCGGCGCAAATTCCCCCAATTTATGACCTACCATATTTTCAGTCACGAATACCGGGATAAATTTATTACCGTTGTGTACAGCGATAGTGTGCCCTACGAAGTCCGGAGAGATCATGGAACGACGAGCCCAGGTTTTAACAACCGATTTCTTATTGGACTCATTCATTACCAATATTTTTCTCTCTAACTTGAAATCAATAAAAGGGCCTTTTTTTAACGAACGACTCATAACATCAATAATTAATCAGTTATTTTTTCCTTCTTTCTATGATATACTTGCTAGAGTGTTTCTTTGGAGCTCTAGTCTTGTAACCCTTAGCCAACAAGCCTTTTCTTGAACGAGGATGTCCTCCTGAAGCGCGGCCTTCACCACCACCCATCGGGTGATCAACCGGGTTCATTACGACACCTCTCACGCGAGGTCTGCGGCCTAACCAGCGAGTACGACCTGCTTTACCTGAACGCTCCAGTGCGTGGTCGGAGTTTGACACCGTACCAACAGTTGCACGACAGGTTAACAGTACCATACGAACTTCACCAGAAGGTAACTTGATTGAAGCGTATTTCCCTTCTCTTGCTACTAACTGAGCGTAAGAACCGGCGCTACGAGCCATCACGGCTCCTTGTTGCGGTCTTAACTCGATGTTATGAATGATTGTACCTAATGGGATTTCAGATAAGAACAATGCATTTCCAACTTCCGGAGCAACACCTGCACCACTCATCACTGTTTGACCAACTTGCAAACCGTCCGGTGCCACGATGTAACGTTTTTCTCCATCTGCATACACTAATAGAGCAATTCTCGCCGTACGATTAGGATCGTACTCGATCGTTGCAACACGAGCCGGAACATTATCCTTGTCGCGTTTGAAATCTATTATTCTGTATCTTTGTTTATGACCACCACCTATATATCTCATTGTCATTTTACCGGTGTTGTTACGTCCACCAGTTTTACTCTTTGGTCCTAACAATGATTTCTCAGGTCTATCTGTAGTCAACTGATCAAAGGTAATCGCTACCTTATGTCTCTGACCAGGAGTTACAGGGTTTAATTTTCTTACAGCCATCTTAATTAAATATTGCTAAAAAAATCAATACTATCACCTTCTGCTAAGGTCACAATTGCTTTCTTGAAGGAAGCGGTTCTTCCGGAAATAACACCTGCTTTCGTGTAACGAGATTTAGCATCTCCTTGATACACCATCGTGTTCACAGATTTCACGGTCACGCTATACATCGCTTCAACTGCTCTCTTAATCTCTAATTTATTCGCTGCTTTGCTAACAACGAATGCTACTCTGTTCTGCTTGTCAGTCAATGCAGTCATTTTTTCTGACAAAATGGGCTTCACAATTACTTGCATGTCTTACTCTTCATTAAGATTGAACATTTCATTTAGGCCCTGCACTGAACTTTCAACGAACACAAGACTCTTAGCTCTCATGATATTGTAAGTTGCAAGATCGCTAACTCTCATCACATCCACATATTGTAAGTTACGAGCTGACAACAGAACATTATCGTTCATGTCATTGGTAACCAACAGGATGTTACGATTATCTAATTTCAGGTTGTTAAACAGCTGAATCATCTGTTTTGTTTTCGGAGCCTCGAAGTTGAGATCCTCAACAATAGTTACTGCGTTAGAAGCGGCTTTTACAGATAATGCTGATTTACGGGCCAATCTTTTCAGCTTCTTGTTCAATTTGAAGCTATAATCTCTTGGTACGGGTCCAAACACTCTACCCCCTCCTCTAAACAAAGGGTTCTTGATCCCACCTGCACGGGCGCCACCAGTACCTTTTTGCTTTTTCAGCTTGCGGGTACTACCGGAAATTTCATTTCTTTGTTTTGACTTGTGGGTCCCTTGGCGGTTGTTCGCTAAAAACTGCTTTACATCAAGATAAATAGCGTGCTCGTTAGGCTGAATCCCGAAGATAGCGTCGTTTAACTCTACCTTCCTGCCTGTCTCTTGTCCGGCAATGTTTAATACACTTAACTCCATTACTTCTCGATAATTACGTATGAACCTTTAGCTCCGGGAATAGAACCCTTCACCAATAACAAATTATTTTCAGGTATCACTTTCAGCACTTCCAAGTTCTGAACCGTTATTCTGTCACCACCTGTTTGTCCACCCATACGCATTCCTTTGAACACGCGTGACGGTGTAGAACAAGCACCGATAGATCCCGGTTTTCTTTGACGGTTGTGCTGACCGTGAGTAGCCTCTCCTACTCCGGCAAATCCATGGCGTTTCACAACACCTTGGAAACCTTTTCCTTTACTAGTCCCGACTACATCAACGTACTCTGTTCCTTCGAACAAGTTCACGTCAATTACATCACCTAACTTGTACTCGACATCATACCCTGAAAATTCCACGAGTTTTCTTTTCGGAGTTGTGCCTGCCTTTTTAAAGTGTCCACTTAGCGGTTTGGTTGTGTTTTTCTCTTTTTTGTCATCAAAACCCAACTGAATTGCTGTGTAACCATCTTTCTCAATAGTCTTTACTTGGGTTACAACACATGGACCGGCCTCAATCACAGTGCATGGAATACTTTTTCCCTCGGCACTGAATACGGAAGTCATTCCGACTTTTTTTCCAATTAAACCTGGCATCTCTTTTTTCTCTTTTTAAAAATAGGTTTTCAATCTCTTAATAACGACATAGGTTTTCGCCGTTATCAAACTTTAATCTCTACTTCAACACCACTCGGTAATTCAAGTTTCATCAAGGCGTCAATCGTACCTGCAGTTGAACTGTAGATGTCGATTAATCTTTTGAACGTGCATACCAAGAATTGCTCGCGGCTCTTTTTGTTCACGAACGTAGAGCGGTTTACAGTAAAAATTCCCTTGTGAGTAGGAAGTGGAATCGGACCACTAACCACTGCTCCGGTAGCCTTCACTGTCTTTACAATCTTCTCTGCAGACTTGTCAACCAAGTTGTGATCGTAAGATTTCAACTTAATTCTGATTTTTTGGCTCATGTTTTTAATTATGATTTATGATTTAAGATTTAAGATTCTCGATCACTCTCGAATCGTAAATCAGCAATCTAAAATTCTTATAATAGTTCTACTCTACCGTTATTTTTCTCTACCACTTCTTTGGCAATTCCCTTCGGAACTTCAGCGTAGTGAGAGAATTCCATGGATGAACTTGCACGACCGGAAGACAAAGTTCTCAAAACGGTCACGTAACCGAATTGCTCTGCCAGCGGCACTTTAGCCTCTATCACGCGAGCTCCGGCTCTTGATTCCATTCCTTCAACCTGTCCGCGACGACGGTTCAAGTCACCGATAATATCTCCCATATACTCTTCCGGGGTTACCACCTCAAGTTTCATGATCGGTTCCAACAACACGGGTCTAGCCTTTTGAGCGGCTTCCTTATAACCGATTTTAGCGGCCATTTCGAAAGACAACGCATCGGAGTCAACCGGGTGGAATGAACCGTCAAGCAAAGTGATCTTTAAACTAACAAGTTCATAACCAGCCAAAACACCATTAGCCATCGCATCTTTGAATCCTTTCTCTACAGAAGGGATAAACTCCTTCGGAATATTCCCCCCCTTCACCTCATTCACGAAAGTCAAACCTTCTTTGCCTTCTTCAGCCGGCTCCATTCTAAAGATGATGTCAGCGAATTTACCACGACCTCCGGTTTGCTTCTTGAACACGTGACGATGTTCAACGGTTCCGTTAATAGCCTCTTTGTAAGCCACCTGAGGAGCACCTTGGTTACATTCAACCTTGAATTCACGTCTCAGACGATCAAGGATAATATCCAAGTGAAGCTCACCCATACCGCTAATGACAGTCTGACCTGAATCTTCATCCGTTTTTACGCGGAAAGTCGGGTCTTCTTCAGCCAATTTAGCCAAAGCCATACCTAACTTATCAGTATCTTTCTGTGTAAGCGGCTCGACAGCAATACCGATCACCGGCTCGGGGAAAGTCATGCTCTCCAACACGATCTGGTTTTCCTCGGTACACAGAGTATCTCCAGTACGAATATCTTTAAATCCAACGCAAGCACAAATATCTCCAGCCTCAATCACGTCTTTCGGCTGTTGTTTGTTTGAGTGCATTTGGAACAAACGAGAAATACGTTCTTTTTTCTCGGTACGCGGGTTATACACATATGAACCAGCCTCGATCTTACCAGAGTAAATACGAGTGTAGCACAAACGTCCCACGAACGGGTCTGTAGCGATCTTGAATGCCAATGCAGAAAGCGGGGCTTCCGGATCAATCTCGAAAGTCACAGCCTCCTCCGTACGCGGTCTTTTACCAGCAGCAGCCGGAATATCCAGCGGGTGCGGCAAGTAAGCGATAACGGCATCCAACAGGTTCTGAACACCTTTGTTCTTGAATGAAGAACCACACATCACCGGACAGAAGTCCATAGCGATAACGGCCTTACGAACCACTGCTCTCAATTCTTCAACAGTGATTGATTCAGGATCTTCGAAAAAACGCTCCATCAAAGCCTCATCCTGAACGGCAGCGGCCTCAACTAATTTCTCTCTCCATTCCTGAGCTTCTGCCAACAAATTCTCCGGAATTTCCTTGATCGTAGCTTCCAATTCACCATTCTCCCACACGTAAGCCTTCATCTCGATCAAATCAATAACCCCCTGGAATCCATCCTCAGCACCGATCGGTAACTGTAATGGAATAGGATTCGCATGCAATTTCTCGCGGATCTCACGTACTGCTTTAAAGAAGTCAGCACCTGAACGGTCCATTTTATTCACGAAAGCGATTCTCGGCACACCGTATTTATTAGCTTGACGCCAAACAGTTTCCGACTGCGCCTCAACTCCACCCACGGCACAGAACAATGCAACAGCACCGTCCAACACACGC
>DYVS01000091.1:0-6602 GCA_020743075.1 Butyricimonas virosa
TCAACGTGACTCGCCTTTTTTTATTTTGTCTCGTTTTTCAATTCTTCATTTTCAATTTTCAATTGTTTTACCTACCTTAGCGTTCTGAATCAATTTATGTGGAAATGGCATTATTCGGTTTATTTAATAAAAAGAAAAAGGAAAGCCTTGATAAAGGTTTAGAGAAGACGAAAGAAAGTGTATTCAAGAAACTCTCCCGGGCAATTGTTGGTAAATCTAAGGTTGATGACGAGGTTCTGGATAACCTGGAAGAAGTGTTGATTTCTTCGGACGTGGGAGTTGATACGACACTTCGTATCATTGAACGAATCGAAGAAAGAGTACAACGGGATAAATATGTGGGTACGGATGAATTAAATCGGGTATTGAAAGAAGAGATTGTTGACTTATTGAAAGAGAATAATTCAACGGATTACGATGCTTTGAGTTTACCGGAAGGACATGGCCCTTATGTGATCATGGTAGTTGGGGTGAATGGAGTGGGTAAGACAACGACAATTGGTAAATTGGCTCACAAATTTAAAGATGCTGGAAAATCTGTTGTTTTAGGGGCTGCAGATACCTTTAGAGCTGCTGCCGTAGATCAGTTGGTGATTTGGGCCGAACGAGTAGGAGTACCGATTGTAAAACAGGGAATGGGCGCAGATCCTGCCTCTGTGGCTTTTGACACGCTGAGTAAAGCGAAAGCTGAGAATGCAGATGTGGTGCTTATTGACACGGCAGGACGTTTACACAATAAGATAAACTTGATGAACGAATTGACGAAAATCAAGAAAGTCATGCAAAAAGTGATTCCGGATGCCCCACATGAAATTTTGTTAGTACTTGACGGTTCTACCGGGCAGAATGCTTACGAGCAGGCGAAACAATTCACCTTAGCCACGGAAGTAAATGCTTTGGCGATTACAAAACTGGACGGAACGGCAAAAGGAGGTGTGGTTATTGGTATTTCCGATCAATTCAAGATACCTGTGAAATACATTGGTATCGGTGAAAAAATTGATGATTTACAAGTATTCAATCGTGAAGAGTTTGTAGACTCTTTATTTAATTAATAGAACATAATTTTTGAGAGCGGTTATTATGGCAAACAAGGTCATGATAACCGTTTTTTAATGTTTAGCTATGAAGAAAAGAATTTTATTTATTTGCCTCGGTAATATATGCCGTTCTCCGAGTGCCGAGGCGATTATGAAATATTACGTGAAAGAACAAGGATTGGAGGAACAATACTATATCGATTCGGCCGGAATAAGTGGTTATCATTCCGGTGATCCGGCGGATCGTCGGATGCAAAGTCACGCGATAAGAAGAGGATATGATCTAACTAGTTTGTCCCGGAAATTTTATCCGGATGCTGATTTTTCCGATTTTGATATGATTATCGGTATGGATGACCAGAATATCCATGATCTGCAAAGAATGGCCACTTCCGAGGAAGAAAGAAATAAAATATTCAAGATGACTGATTTTTGTCGGCGTTTTTCTTACCGGAATAGTGTACCTGATCCTTATTATGGAGGAGATTCCGGATTTGAATTAGTGTTGGACTTATTGGAGGATGCTGTTGAAGGGGTGTTGGAGCGGCTAGAAAATAAATAAAGCTCATAAGGTATTCCCCATGAGCTTTATTGAAAAGTTTTGACCATTTATTTCAGACTAGCCAAGCATTCATTTACATTTTTCTCGATGCGGGCAAGAATGTTGGTGCTATCGGCTTTTTCGAACTTCGTTCCCGTGATATGCTCGTATAATTCGATATAACGATTCGTGATATTGGCTACCACTTCGGGGGTCATTTCTGGAACAGTTTGACCGGCTTTTCCTTGGAAGCCATTTTCCATTAACCATTCGCGAACAAATTCTTTGGATAGCTGACGTTGTCTTTCTCCTTTTGCCAAGCGTTCTTCGTAACCATCGGCATAGAAGTAACGGGAAGAATCCGGAGTATGGATTTCGTCGATTAAATAGATCTTTCCATCTTTTTTACCGAATTCGTATTTCGTGTCCACGAGAATTAATCCCATCTTGGCTGCAATCTCTGTTCCTCTTTGGAATAGGGCAAGCGTGTATTTTTCGATGGCCTCGTAATCTTCTTTGCTGACCAAACCGGAGGCGATGATTTCTTCTTTAGAGATATTTTCATCGTGTCCTTCCATGGCTTTGGTGGTAGGAGTTACAAGGGGGGTCGGGAATTTTTGGTTTTCAACCATTCCTTCCGGTAAAGGTAAACCACAAAGCGTCCTGTTTCCGGCTTTGTATTCTCTCCATGCACTTCCGGCCAAGTAACCGCGAATAACCATTTCTACTTTGAACGGTTCACATTTGTGCCCAACAGTCACCATCGGATCGGGTGTTGCTATTTTCCAGTTTGGTACGATATCTGAGGTCGCATCTAGGAATTTAGCGGCAATTTGATTCAATATTTGTTCTTTGTAAGGTATTCCTTTCGGGAGTACCACGTCGAAAGCGGAAATTCTGTCGGATACCAACATAACGAGGTATTCGTCATTGATGTTATACACGTCGCGTACTTTGCCGATGTATTCATCTTTCTGTCCTGGGAATTTGAAATTTGTTTTTACAATCGCTTCCATGTTATTTGCTTTAAGATCCGTTATTTAGTTTTTTCTTCGTTGTTGTAAGCGTTGACAATTTCTTTCACCAGCCTGTGGCGAACAATGTCACTGTTGTCGAATTCGACAAATGCAATACCTTTTATATGATGCAATAATTTGAAGGCATGAATTAATCCTGAATCGCTTCGTTTTGGAAGATCTATCTGGCTCATATCTCCGGTGATCACGAATTTTGCATTGACTCCCATACGAGTCAAGAACATCTTTAGCTGATTTTTCGTTGTGTTCTGAGCTTCATCGAGAATCACGAATGCATCATTGAGTGTACGTCCCCTCATGTATGCCAAGGGGGCAATCTGGATGATTTCCGTTTCGAGATATTCGCTCAATTTTTTCGAGGGAATCATGTCAGAGAGTGCATCGTATAAAGGTTGCAAATAAGGGTCAACTTTTTCTTTCATGTCCCCAGGGAGGAATCCGAGGCTTTCCCCTGCCTCTACTGCCGGACGACTGAGAATGATTCGTTTGACCTCTTTGTTACGTAATGCTTTAACCGCAAGGGCGATCGCCGTGTAGGTTTTACCGGAACCGGCTGGACCCGTGGCAAAAAGCAAATCGTTTGTTTTGGCTAGATCAACGAGTTTGCGTTGATTTGTAGTTCTGGCTCGTATGATTTTCCCGTTATTCCCGAAAACAATGATTGAGGCCGGGTCTTCAGGGTCTTCCACGATTTCATCTTCCAAAATGATTCTTTTCAAGTTGGCGATCGTGAGCATATTATATTTATTGTAATGTTCCAAAAGGGCATTAATTTTGGCAACAAGGACATCAATGTCGCTTTCTTCTCCTTGAATAATGATTTCATCGCCCCTGGCGGTGATTTTCAATTTTGGGAAAAATTCTTTTAAAGTAATGAATTTTGCGTTGTTAATGCCGTAAAAGTCAATAGGATCAATGTTTCCAATACTTATTCTTCTCTCTATCATGAAACTTAAAATAAAAGCCTTATTTTTGCAGGTGCAAAGTAGGGAAAACAATTGAAAATTGAAAGTTGGAAATTGAAAATTTTTCACGAGAGTAGAGTTTGTTATGGAGAAAGATTTTACGAAACAGAAAGAAGCTTTTGCTGAGCTGTTGGATATAATGGAAACTTTGAGGGAAAAGTGTCCCTGGGATCATAAACAGACGATGGAGTCTTTGCGGACGTTATCCGTGGAGGAGGTTTATGAGCTGGGAGATGCGATTCTGAAAAATGATATGCAGGAGGTGAAAAAGGAGTTGGGGGATTTGCTTATGCATATCGTGTTTTATGCCTTGATCGGAAAGGAACAGGAGCAATTTGATATGACGGATGTACTGAACGAGATCTGTGCCAAGTTGCGCTATCGTCACCCGCATATTTACGGGGAAGTGAAGGTCGAAGATGAGAATGACGTGTTGCGTAACTGGGAACAATTAAAGTTGAAAGAAAAGGGACGTCATAATAAAGTTTTGGAAGGTGTGCCGGATGCCCTTCCGGCTTTGGTGAAAGCGTATCGGATTCAAGATAAGGTGAGAGGAGTCGGGTTTGACTGGAAACAGAAAGAGGATGTGTGGCAAAAAGTGCGGGAGGAACTGGGGGAGTTGGAAGTTGAGGTTGCCCGGAAGGATCAGGTGCGAATGGAAGAGGAATTCGGTGATTTTATGTTTGCCATGATTAATGCGGCGAGACTATATGGTATAAATCCGGAAGATGCTTTGGAGAAATCTAACAAGAAATTCATTCGTCGTTTTTCTTACGTGGAGGAGAAAGCACACGAAACAGATCGTAAGCTCTCGGATATGACCTTGGAGGAAATGGACGAGTATTGGAACGAGGCGAAAGCGATGGAAAAAGTTTAGAATGACAAGAACGAATTAATTTACGATTTATGATTGAAAAAGTGTGGATTTCGTGGGGAAAATCTAAAATTTAAAATCTAAAATTAGCAAGGTGGATTTAACAGGTAAATGGAAATATAAAGAGGATTATGGCTACGGGGTGGCCGAGGGTGAGTTGTTCCTGAAACAAGAGGGGAATAATTTGTCCGGGAGAATTATTTTTACGGATAAGCTTGAGGGAGAGGATGGATATATGTTGCAGGAATTTCTAGTGGGAAGGTTTGAAGAGCATAAAGTAAAACTGGATGCCGAGGAGTTTGATATTATTCATTCCGAACATGAGATCGAGTACGAGTTGGATAGTTGGTTTGGTATCTTGGTAGATGACGATACGATTGTTGGGGTGAGTAAGGATGGACAGGGAATCGAGGGGAAATTTACTTTCATGAGGGAGAAAAATTGAATGTTAAAAAGAAGTAATAAATATTGAAAGCTGACAAAAGTTAGCTTTTTTTTGTTTCGGATTGGTTATATTGCAAAATAATCTAATAACCTAACTAATAAATCTATAACTTATGTCGAAGATTAATTTGCATCCGATTCTGGATGTTCCGAAACGAGATAAAGTGGTGTTCACTTTTAATGGGGAAAAAATTGAAGGAGAAAAAGGTTTTACCATTGCGGCAGCCTTGCATCAGGCTGGGTATCCCGTGCATAGTCATAGTCTGAATGGGCGGGGACGCTCCTTGGCTTGTGGTATCGGGAAATGTGGGGCTTGTGAGATGCTGGTGGATGGTAAAGTCCGACGTATTTGCGTGACAAAAGTAGATGGTGTGAAAGAGGTACGGGAGTTCGCCCAGGGGGAAATGGCCGAACAATATGCCGAACACCGGATTGATACACGGAAAGTGCTTCGTACCACGGTGGTGATCGTGGGGGCTGGACCTGCCGGATTAGCCGTACGGGAAGAATTTGAAAAATATGGAATAGATAATATCGTGATTGATAATAACGATAAGATTGGCGGTCAATTTAATATGCAGACCCACCAGTTCTTCTTTTTCGAGAAAGAAAAGCGTTTTGGCGGTATGCGCGGATTTGATATTGCCAAAACTTTGGCGGGGGAGAACATGGAAGGTATTTACTTGAATTCTACGGTTTGGGATATTTTGGAGGGGAAACGAGTGGCTGTGAAAAACTTGGAAACGGATACCGTGTTTTTCGTGGATGCAGACTATCTGGTTGTGGCCACGGGGGCCGTACCGTTTATGCCGGCTTTTGAAAACGATGATTTGCCCGGGGTGTACACGGCGGCTGTTGTTCAGAAAATGATGAATAACGAACTTACGTTGTTGGGAAAGAATATACTGACCGTGGGAGCCGGAAATATCGGTTATCTGACTTCTTACCAGTTGATGCAGGCGGGAGCACACGTGAAGGCGATTATTGAAGGGATGCCTAAAGAAGGTGGTTTCCCCGTGCAAGCAAACCGGATACGCCGTTTAGCAATACCCATTATGACATCCCACGTGTTATTGAAAGCCATCCCAAATGCCGATCACACGGGAATCACGGGGGCAATTATTGCCGAGTGCGAGAATTTTAAACCGATTCCGGGTACGGAAAGAATATTGAATGATATAGATGTTATTAATATATGTACGGGATTGATACCGGACAATCAATTGTTGATGAAAGGAAAGGCCGTCTTTGGTGAACATTGCTATGCTGCGGGAGATGCTGTGAGAATTGGAGAAGGAACGAGTGCCGTGTTGCGAGGGAAACAGACTGCTATTGAGATATTGATGGACTTGGGGGCTAGGGTGAATTATGATGATTATCTGGTAGTCTCTAAAGAGTATATCGATTCTCAACAACATCCGGTTCGGATTCTGGAAACTCCCTGTTTGCCGGAGACGGAACGTATGCACAAACGAGGATTCGTGCAAATGGATTGTTTGTATGGTTTTGCGTGTAATCCTTGTTCTTTTGCTTGTCCTCATGGGGCAATAACTAAAAGTTCGACTTCTACCGTGCCTCACGTGGATTACGATAAATGTATTGGGTGCATGGAGTGCGTCTATCAATGTCCGGGATTGGCCATTTTCGGTTATGATTTACGGAAAGATAACTTGTTCCTGCCAATAGAATACGAGGTAAAAG
>DYVS01000092.1:0-16127 GCA_020743075.1 Butyricimonas virosa
CGAACCCGCGACCCTAACCTTGGCAAGGTTATGCTCTACCAACTGAGCTATTTTCGCATGATTGCTTGCAAAATTTTCTAGGAACGCTTTCCTTTTTTGCGATTGCAAATATAGAGCATTTTTTGTTTTCAGCAAAGGGTTTGATAAGAAAATGCAAAGGATTTTTTAAATTCATTTCTTGAAAACTGTTTTTCATGCAGTTACTAAAGCGAGAGAAAGGGGGATATTGGGGAAAAGAAAGCTGGATGAGGCATCGTGGAGATGGGATTTTGCGATTTTTTTTAAGAAATGGGTTGTTCTCGGGTGTAGAATGATTATATTTGTCAAGTTTTTAAGACAGAAAAAATGTCGCGGACAGAAAGTAGAAAGGGAAAAAGTGCTTATTTTGTTCCCACAATCAGTATTTCTCTGGTATTGATTGTGGTCGGTATGCTTGTATTTATTTTGTTGAATGCCCGGGCGGTTTCGGATCACGTGAAACGGAATATTGGGTTTGCCGTGATCGTGAAGGATAACACGAATGAGGTGGAGATCAAACGGGTGCAAAAGATTCTGGATACCCAACCTTACGTTTACACTTCCAAGTATGTGACCAAGGAACAGGCTGCGAAGTCTTTCAAGAAAGAGATGGGAGAGGATTTTGAGCGGATTTTGGGAGCGAACCCATTGTTGCCTTCCATTGAGATCAAGTTGAACCCGGCATACGCGAATAACGATTCGCTGGCGATGATAGAGAAAGGATTGGCAAGATTTGATATTATTCACGAGGTGTATTACCAGAAATCTATGATCGAGAGTATTAACGAGAATATACGGCGGATCACGATTATTTTTTTGATTGTCGGGGCAGTGTTGGTGTTGATTTCGTTCACGTTGATTCGTAACATGATTCATCTGGCGGTTTACTCGCAGCGATTGTTGATCAAAACGATGCAGTTGGTGGGGGCCACGCCGTTTTTTATATGCAAGCCTTTCGTGTACGGGAGTATGTGGAGAGGTTTTTTCGGGGCGCTGATCGCTAACTTGGTTTTGCTGGGTGCGATATTTTTCGTGCAGGAGAACGTGGGGAACGTGATTAATATTATGCGGCAAGACGTGATCCTGTTGATGGTGGGTTTCGTGATCCTGTCCGGGGTGGTGTTGTCATTTTTCTCGGCTTGGTTCTCGGTACGTCGTTATTTGCGGCGGGATTTGAATGATTTATACGTGTAAATAAAAATATATGGCAAGAATTTTAAACGAAAAGAAAGACGGTTTTCCGATACCGAAGGATAATTACAAGATGATCCTGATCGGTTTTGGGATCGTTATAGTGGGCTTCCTCTTGATGATGGGAGGGGGAGCGGATTCTCCCGATACATTTAACTATGATATTTTTAGTTTCCGCCGGATCACGTTAGCGCCTATCGTGGTGTTATTCGGTTTTGGATTCGTTTTCTGGGGTATCATGCGGAAACCCAAAATGAAGGGGGAGAGAAAATAGATGGAGTGGTTTGAGGCATTGGTGCTTGGTATCATCCAAGGACTTACAGAGTTTTTGCCGGTGAGTAGTTCTGGGCATTTGCAGATTTTTAGCGCTCTCTTCGGGTTAGAAGGAGAGGAGAATTTAACATTTGCCGTGGCGGTTCATGCGGCAACGGTTTGTAGTACGATCGTGATTTTGTGGAAAGAGGTTTCCGTGTTGTTCAAGGGCTTTTTCACGTTCAAGTATAATGATGAAATGGCCTACGTGTTGAAGATATTTCTTTCCATGATTCCGGTGGCTATCGTGGGATTTTGTTTCAAGGATTACGTGGAAGCGTTGTTCGGTTCGGGATTGACGGTTGTGGGGTGTATGTTGCTGGTAACGGCGGTGTTGTTGTCATTCGCTTATTATGCAAAACCCCGGGTGAAAGAGAAAATCTCGTATCGGGATGCGTTTGTGATCGGATTGGCGCAAGCGTGTGCCGTGTTGCCCGGTTTGTCTCGTTCCGGTTCGACTATTGCAACCGGTATATTGTTGGGGAACAAAAAGGAGGCGGTGGCCAAATTCTCTTTTTTGATGGTATTGATTCCTATTCTAGGGGAGGCTTTTCTAGATCTGATGAAAGGCGGGTTCTCGGCAGAGGCAAGTGGTATTTCGACCGTGTCGCTGTTGGTGGGATTCGCTGCAGCTTTTATCTCGGGATGTATTGCTTGTCGCTGGATGATTAATATTGTGAAAAAGGGTAAGTTGATCTGGTTTGCTGTTTACTGTGCGATAGTGGGTATATTGACGATTGTTTTGGGATAATGAGCAAGTGGGGTAATATTTTTTTTAGAGAAGGAGAGGATTTTCGGGCAGGAGCAGTGTTCGTGGTCGATAAGCCATTGCGTTGGACGTCGTTTGACGTGGTGAACAAAGTTCGTATTTGCTTGAGAAAAGGATACGGGAAGATTAAAGTGGGACACGCGGGGACGCTGGATCCTTTGGCGTCGGGAGTGGTGATTGTTTGCGTGGGGAAGGAGACGAAAAAGATCGAGGAGTATATGGGACAGGAGAAAGAGTACGTGGCGGAAATTACTTTCGGGCATACGACTCCTTCTTATGATTTGGAGACATCTTTTGACGGGGAGTTTTCGTATGAGCAAGTGGATAGAGCTTGTTTGGAGCGGGCGGTCCAGCAGTTTATCGGGGAGATTGAGCAGTTCCCGCCTTCTTATTCGGCAGTTCGTGTTGACGGGGTCCGGGCGTACGAGATGGCACGCCGGGGGGACGAGGTGGAGATGAAGAGCCGGAAGGTGATGGTCCGGGAGATTGAAATATTGAAAGCGGAATTTCCAATAGTGGAACTCCGGATTGTGTGTAGCAAGGGGACGTATATCCGTTCATTGGCTCATGATCTGGGAAAAGCCTGCGGGAGCGGTTCGCATTTGTCAGCTCTAAGAAGAACCCGGGTGGGTGACTTCCGGGTGGAAGATGGGTTTAAAATGGATGAAATTATTGGAGTTTTACAGGAAAATTTGTAATTTAGCAAGATTTGATTAATATATAAACATTATTTAACATGAAATTATCTAAGTTTAAATATAAGTTGCCGCCGGAGTTGATTGCGTTGCATCCGACGCTTAACCGGGATGAAGCTCGGTTAATGGTTCTGGATCGGAAAACCGGAAAGATTGAACACAAGGTATTTAAAGATGTGATTGATTACTTTGACGAGAAGGATGTATTCGTGTTTAACGATTCCAAGGTGTTCCCGGCGAGGTTATATGGAAACAAGGAAAAAACCGGGGCGGAGATCGAGGTATTTTTGCTGAGAGAGTTGAATCCGGAATTGCGTATCTGGGACGTGCTGGTTGATCCGGCTCGAAAAATCCGAATCGGGAACAAGCTGTATTTCGGAGAAGATGATAGCATGGTGGCCGAGGTCATTGATAATACCACTTCCCGCGGAAGAACTTTGCGTTTCTTGTTTGATGGTGAATATGACGAGTTCAAGAAGGAGTTGTATGCGTTGGGCGAGACCCCGCTCCCTCGTTTTATTAATCGGAAGGTGGAACCGGAAGATGCTGATAATTACCAGACGATTTTTGCCAAGCATGAAGGTGCGGTGGCTGCCCCGACTGCGGGTATGCATTTTAGCCGCGAGTTGATGAAACGGATGGAGATCAAGGGGATTGATTTTGCTTATATCACGCTGCACGTCGGTTTAGGAAACTTCCGGGAGGTGGACGTGGAGGATTTGACGAAGCACAAGATGGATTCGGAACAAATCTTCGTGACGCCGGAAACCGTGAAGATCGTGAATGATGCGAAAGATGAAAAGCATAAAATTTGTGCCGTGGGTACGACGGTGGTACGTACGTTAGAGAGCTGCGTGACCACGAAAGGGCGATTGACGGAATTTGAAGGATGGACGAATAAGTTTATCTTCCCCCCGTATGATTTCAGCGTGCCGGATGCTTTCATTTCCAATTTCCATTTGCCTTATTCGACGTTACTGATGATGGTGGCGGCTTTCGGTGGGTATGAACACGTCATGGAAGCGTATAATCAGGCGGTGAAGGAGAAATATCGTTTCGGTACTTATGGCGATGCCATGCTTATCATTTAAAATATAGAACCTGAGGGTTGAAGACGGTATGCTGAAAGGTATGCCGTTTTTTTGATAAAGGTACAAAGATTTGGAAGCAAAAGAGTTATTAGATTTATTTCAAGATCATCCTGTTGTTCAGAAAATTGCCAATCGGTTGCGTAAGCAGACGGGGACAAAGATAAAGTTGGAGAACGGGATCGGTTCGCTCGTGGCTTTTATCGCTGCTGCCGTGGGACGGGAGATGAAAGGATTGCAGCTTTTCGTGTTGAACGACAAGGAGGAGGCAGCCTATTTTTATAATGATTTATTGACTTTTTATGACGAGGAGAACGTGCGTTTTTTGCCTTCCTCGTTTCGTCGAACCGGTAATTTTGAAGATAAAGATAACGATTCAATCCTGGTTCGGACGGAGGTGTTGAATGCCTTGACGGCAAAGGAGGTGGGGATGGTGGTTACTTACACAGAGGCGATGGCCGAGAAGGTGGTGAGTAAGAAGATGCTGGCCGATATGTCGATGCCCGTGATCAAGGGGAACAAGCTGTCGATAACGTTTTTGGAGTCACTGTTGGGAGAGTATGGTTTCGAACGGAATGATTTCGTGTATGAACCCGGGCAGTTTTCTATCCGGGGGAGTATCGTGGATGTCTATTCTTTTGCGGAAGAGCGTCCGGTGCGGATAGACTTTTTCGGGGACGAGGTGGAAAGTATTCGTTATTTTGATGTAGAGACGCAGCTTTCCGAGCAGTTGATTGACAAGGTGGTGATCGTGCCCGATTTGAGTGAGTCTACGGATAAAAATGATAACGTGGGGTTGACCGAGTTCATTGGGAAAGAGACCACGTGGTGGATGAAGAATTCCTTGTTGATTCATGACCGCATTAATTCGTTAAAAGAGCTGGATGCCGGAGAGTTCCTGGTCACGTCGGATAGTTTGTTCCGGACGATCGAGGGGAATAATGTGGTGGAGTGGGGGCCGGAATTGTTTTTCCGGGGCGAGGTGATTCGTTTGGAGGCGGAGGTGCAACCAGCCGTGAACAAGCAGTTTGATTTGCTGGCAGAGCATTTGCTGGACAAGCAGATGGATCAGTACACGGTTTATCTTTGTTCCACGAACGATATGCAGCTCCAGCGGTTGCGGGATATTTTCTCGGATAAGGGGCATGAGGTGAATTTTGTACCCGTGGAGGGAACGATTCACGAGGGATTCAGCGATGCCCAGATCAAGGTGTGTATTTACACGGAACATCAGATTTTCGATCGTTACCAGAAATACCGTTTGAAGACTTCGCAGATTCGGAAAGGGCGGGAGTCCATCACGATCAGCGAATTGCAGAACTTGCATCCCGGTGATTACGTGGTGCATATCGATCACGGGATCGGGCGTTTCGGTGGGTTGGCAAAGATCGATAATGACGGGAAAATTCAGGAGGCCATACGTTTGGTGTATAAGAATAATTCCGAATTGTACGTGAGTCTCCATTCATTGCATAAAATTTCCAAGTATAAGGGAAAAGATGGTGAACCTCCAACCGTGAGTAAGTTGGGTGGGGAGGCTTGGAATAAATTAAAACAGCGGACCAAGTCGAGGGTAAAAGATATTGCCCGGGAGTTAATAGCCCTGTATGCCAAGCGCAGGCGGGAGGAGGCTTATGCATTCTCGAAAGATAGTTTTTTGCAGGACGAGATGGAGGCATCCTTTATGTACGAGGAAACACCGGATCAGATGAAGGCGATCGAGGCGGTAAAAGCGGACATGGAAAGTCCTCACGTGATGGACCGTTTGGTTTGTGGGGACGTGGGATTCGGAAAAACGGAAGTCGCTATTCGTGCGGCGTTCAAGGCGGTGGCTGATAGTAAGCAGGTGGCTGTGTTAGTGCCGACGACGGTTTTGGCTTATCAACATTATAATACTTTCAAGAAACGTCTGGAGGGGATGCCTTGCCGGATCGAGTATATCAGCCGGATGAAAAAAAGTGCTGATATTAAGCGGATTTTGAAAGATTTGGAAGCGGGGAAGGTGGATATTATCATCGGAACGCATCGTTTGACAAGCAATGATATAAAATTTAAGGACCTCGGTTTGCTGGTGATTGATGAGGAGCAGAAGTTCGGGGTGGCGGTGAAGGAGAAGTTGAAACGTTTGAAATTGAATGTGGATACCATTACCATGACGGCGACACCGATCCCGCGGACGCTGCAATTTTCGTTGATGGGGGCGAGGGATATGTCGATTATCCGTACGGCCCCGCCTAATCGTTACCCGATTGTGACGGAGTTGCATCGTTTTGATGAGAAAGTGATTAAGGATGCGATTTCTTACGAGGTGAGCCGTGGAGGACAGGTGTTTTTTATCCATAACCGGGTGGATAATATCCGGGATATTCAATATATGATTCATCGTTTGATTCCCGGTATTAAGAGTTGTGTGGGACATGGGCAGATGAGCGGGGAGGAGTTGGAGACGGTGATGCATGATTTCGTGCGGGGAGATTACGACGTGTTGATAGCCACGACAATCGTGGAGTCGGGGTTGGATATTCCTAATGCGAATACTATTATTATTAACCAGGCTCAAAATTACGGATTGAGTGATTTACACCAGTTGCGGGGACGGGTGGGGCGTTCCAACCGGAAGGCTTTTTGTTATTTGCTGGCCCCACCCTTGGAATTAGTGAATGCGGATGCCCGGAGACGGTTGAAGGCAATCGAGGATTTCAGCGGTTTGGGGAGTGGGTTCAATATTGCCATGCAGGATTTGGATATTCGAGGAGCCGGGAATATTTTGGGTGGAGAGCAATCTGGTTTTATCGCAGAGGTGGGTTACGAGACGTATCAACGGATTCTGAATGAGGCTTTGGTGGAACTGAGGGACGAGGAGTTTCCCGAATTGCAGAAGGAGCATCCGGATGAACCGGAGGCGTTTGCCTCGGATTGTGTGATCGACACGGATTTTGCTTTGTTAATCCCCGATACTTACGTGGAGAACGTGAGCGAACGAATTCGCTTGTACCGGGAGTTGGATAATATTGCGAACGAAGAGGCTTTGCAGCGTTTCGAGATAGAGATGAAGGATCGCTTTGGTGAGATCCCGGCTCCGGTTGTCGGGTTAATGGAAGTGGTCCGGATTCGTCAGAGATGTATAGGCTTGGGAATTGAGCGGTTGATGGTGAAGAATAACAAGATGATTGTTTATTTTATCAGTGACCAGAATTCGCCATTCTATGCCTCTCCCGTGTTTAGCGAGCTATTGAAATTTATACAGAAACAGGTGATCCCTTGCAAGATCAGCGAAAAGAATGATAAGTTGAGTCTGGTTTTCACGAATATTGCCGATATTAATCGGGTATCGGAAATCACGCGGGAGATGCGAGACTTTGCTTATGGTAATAATTAAGCTATGAATCTAATTGTTGATATTGGAAATACACGAACCAAGTATGCCGTTTTTGATGAAGGCGATTGGGTGGAGTGTGGATTGGGATTGCCGGAAGTGTACGATCTGGCGACGAGTTATCGAAAAAACGGGAAGGCGGTAAACTTGATTTTGTCGAGTACGGGTGCCATCTCGGCGGAGGTTCGGGAAAGATTGCGGGAGGTTTCTACTTTCTTTTGTGAAGTGTCATCGGAAATTCCCTTGCCGATACGATTGGGATATGATACCCCGAAGACATTGGGCGTTGATCGGATTGCCGGTTGCGTGGGGGGAGCATTCCTTTTCCCAGGTCGGGAGTTGCTGGTGATTGATTCCGGTACGGCGATCACGTATGATTTTGTCAGTGCGGATGGGGAGTTCCGGGGAGGGAATATTTCTCCGGGTTTGGGTATCCGTTTCCGGGCGCTAAACGAGTTCACCGCGAGCCTTCCATTGGTGAAGTGTTCCATGGAACACGGGTATGTCGGAAAGAATACGCATGATGCGATTTTGAACGGAGTGATGAATGGTATACTTTTTGAAGTAAGAGGGTATATAGATGAGTTGCTCCGAAATAATCCCTTTGCCGTGGTAATTATAACGGGTGGCGGAAGTGAATATCTGAAAAAAACCTTGAAACGGACCGTTTTTTTTGAAGACAAGTTGGTGATCACGGGTTTAAACAGAATTTTAGAATACCAAAAAACGGTTAATTATACATGAAAAATATGTGAAACATTTCCGTTTTAAAGAAATAGTGGTAATTTTGCGATAGTCCTCATGTGGGTGGGACTGGCTATGATGAAAAAACTTATTCGAACTAACTTAAATAAAAGGGATGACCATGAAAAAGATTGCTGTTATAGCATTTGGAATGCTTCTATTCATTCTACCGACGAAAGCGCAAACGTTGGAGTCACAGTATGGATTGGATAGTGCGAATACGATTCTGAATGCTTCTCTGTACACGGAATACTGGAAACAGAAAAATTACGAAGAAGCGTTGCCCTCTTGGAGGTACGTTTTCTTGAACGCACCTGCATTTCAATTAAATACCTATATCCGGGGGGAAGACATTATTGAGTACATGATTCAAAAGACGAAAAAGAAAGAGTACGTGGATACTTTAATGATGCTTTTTGACCGTCGTCTTCAATACATGGCAAAAAAGAGTCGTGAAGGATATGTTCTTGGGAAAAAAGGTATGGCTCAAGTGAAATATTCCAATGGGGATATTAATATGTTGAAAGCCGGGTTTGATAACTTGATGAAGTCGTATGAATTGGAAGGAGAAGGAACTCCGCCCCAGTTGATCCATGCCACTTTTGAAGTCGGTTGTGGGTTGGTACAAAAAAATCAGTTATCTCAGGAAGAATTCATTAATTTGTACATGAAATTCTCTGATTTTGCGGACAAACGTTTGGCATCGGGTGAAAAAGGATGTGATAATTTTGCCGTATGTAAATCTGCATTGGATGCCATTTTCTTCGAGTCCGGGTATGCTGATTGTAATACATTGGCCGGTTTGTTGAATCAGAAATACGAGGCGAATAAAGATAGTCTGCCTGTTTTGAAAGAAATTTCTTCTATTTTGAGAAGACGTGAATGTACCGATTTACCGTTGTACGCTACAGTCGCCGAGAAGATTTATCAACAGGAACCGAGTGCCGATGCCGCTTACAGTTTGGCCATGATGTTCTTCTCAAAACAAGATATTGCGAAATTCGAGCAATATTTGAAGGAAGCTATCAATAAATCAGATGATCCGAAAGCTAAAGCAGATTATAATTACAAGCTGGCACAGGTGTATTTGTCAAAGAAAAATTATCCGTCAGCAAAAAAATATGCTTTAGATGCTTTGAAGACGAACCCGAACATGGGTGATGCTTACATCACGATCGGTTTGGCTTATGCGGTAAGTAGTAATGATTATGAAGGAGATGAGTTTGATAAACGTACCGTATTCTGGGCTGCCGTGGATAAATTTGTGAAAGCTAAACAAGTTGATCCGTCAGTAGCGGCAAAGGCTAACGAATATATTGAACGGTATTCCCCTCACTTCCCGACGAAGGACGAGGCTTTCTTCCGTGATATTACGGCAGGAAAAAGCGTGAAAGTCGGTGGATGGATAAACGAGACAACGACTGCTAGATTTAGAGATTAAATACATGATTTTTCTATATCGAGCATTAAAAATTAAAAGCATTACCGTCCTTGTTTTAGGGACGGTAATGCTCTTTTCGTGTAAAACGAATATGAAGGATGTGGATGCGATCGGGAACCGGAACGGTATGCCTGAAATGTCCGGGGAGAATATGGAGTTATTTTATTCCGATTCCGCATTGTTGAAATATAAAGTAATAACCCCTCTTTATAATAAATATAATCAGGACGACAAGAAGTATGATGAATTCCCGAAAGGAATACATGCGGAATTGTACGAGAAGGACGGTAGTATGGTCGGTTCTATCACATCAAAGTACGCGAAGAAGTTGGAAGAGGAGATGCTGTGGGAATTGCGTAACGAGGTAGTTGTGATTAATGCCGAAGGGAAGAAGTTGGAAACCGACTTGATGTACTGGGATATGAAAAAAGAGATTGTTTATTCCGATCGTTATTCCCGGCTTACTTCCGGGGACCAGATTATAGAGGGGAATAAAGGTTTCAAGTCGGATCAGTCCTTGAAAAATCCGGTCTTTAACAAGATCACGGGAGTGGTAGAAATTGAAAATAAACCTTAAATGTCAGGATTTGTTGCCATATTGATCTGTCTGGTTTTATCTGCATTCTTTTCGGGAATGGAAATTGCCTTTATGGCTTCCAATAAACTCCGGATCGAGATTGATAAATCGAACAAGGGTATCACGCAGAAGTTAATCGATCTTTTTGTTTCCAATTCGGGAATGTATATCACCACGATTCTGGTAGGGAATAACGTGGTGATGGTTATTTATGGTATCTTTATGTCCGATTATCTTGATCCTAGGTTGGAGGGTGTCGGAATTTCGCTGGGATTGCGCATGATTCTCGTGACGTTGATCTCGACGTTGATCATGCTGGTGACGGGAGAGTTTTTCCCGAAAGCCGTGTTCCGTTTGAGGCCGAATGTGTTTTTGCGGGTATTCGCTATTCCGGTATTTTTGTTTTATATCCTGTTTTTCCCGATCTCGTATTTCTCCGTGTGGTTCGGAGGATTGTTGCTGAGGATATTTACCGGACGCAAACTGACGCATAAAGAGGAAAATCGGGCTTTTGGCAAGATAGATTTAAATAATTTGATAGAAGAGGGTGAGACCGGGGGAGAAGAAAATGAGGACGAACACGATATTAAATTGTTCCGGAATGCGTTGGATTTTTCGGAAGTGAAATTGAGGGAATGTATTGTTCCCCGTCCGGATATTGTGGCCTTGTCGATAGATGGCAGTCTGGATGAGTTGAGGGAACTATTTGTAAAAACGGGGTTGTCTCGGATATTGATTTATCGGGATTCGATTGATAACGTGATCGGTTATGTACATTCATCTGCCTTGTTTCATCATCCCGAAACAGTGAAGAAGGCGGTGAGCAAAATATTGATTGTTCCCGAGACCATGTCGGCCTTGAGGTTGTTGAATCTTTTCACGAAGGAACAGAAAAGCGTGGCGGTCGTGGTTGATGAATTTGGCGTAACGGCCGGGATGGTTACGATTGAAGATATTATGGAGGAGATTTTCGGGGAGATCGAGGATGAGCATGA
Source organism: Butyricimonas virosa (assembly GCA_020743075.1). Classification (GTDB taxonomy): domain Bacteria; phylum Bacteroidota; class Bacteroidia; order Bacteroidales; family Marinifilaceae; genus Butyricimonas; species Butyricimonas virosa_A. The sequence goes on from DYVS01000092.1 coordinate 11,207, forward strand.
CCGTTTGAATCTGAAAGAAGAACAGGTCGCTCCCGATGAATATATTTTCTCCGGCCGTCTTGAAGTGGATTATCTGAATGAAAAATATGATTTGAATCTTCCGGAGAATGAGGAGTACGAGACTTTGGCCGGGTTGATTCTTTATTACAATGAGGATATCCCGGAAGAGGGAGAACGCATCTCTATTGAGGATATATCTTTTGAAATCGTAAGTGTCAAGAGTGCCCGGATTGAGGAGGTTCGGGTAAAGATATAAAAAGAAAAGGAGCTTTAATTAAGCTCCTTTGTTGTATGTTTTAGCATATCGTCGAAATGCCGGATGTTATCCTCGTGATCCCGGTGGCAGATCATTAGAATGTCATTATTTTCCGCGATGATACAATTCTCGATCCCTTCAATAATGACTTTCTTGTCTTGGGGAACGTTAATAATACATTCTTTTGTTTCGATTAAGCGGACTTGTTCGCTGTTGGATACATTGTTATTCTCGTCTTTCGGGCTGATTTCATGGAACGAGTGCCACGTGCCGACATCGGACCAACCGAACTCACCTTTCATGACATAGACTTTTGCGGATTTCTCCATGATACCGAAGTCGATGGAAATATTACGGCATTGTCCGTAGATGTGAGCGATATTTTCGGGAGAATCCGGGTTCTCCACATTTTTATATTCCTGCTCGAATAATAAATACATATCTTCGAGGTATGTTTTGAACTCTTCGATAATATCTTCTACTTTCCAGATAAATATCCCGGCATTCCAAAGGAAATCACCCGATTCCAAAAAAACTTTTGCCAGTTCCTTGTCCGGTTTTTCGGTGAACGTTTTAACCTTGGATATGAATTCGGAGAACTTGTTTTTCTTGATCTGGATATACCCGTATCCTGTTTCCGGGCGGGTTGGATTGATACCGATGGTAAGTAATCCGCCGAACTGTTCAACGAAAGAAATCCCTTTCTGAATGTTGTCAAGGTAGACTGCGTCATTCGTGATAAAATGGTCGGAAGGGACAACAACCATGCTTGCGTGCGGGTTAACCCGGGCAATCCGGTAGGCCGCATAAGCCACGCATGGGGCGGTGTTCTTGCCGAAAGGTTCTTTCAGAATATTCTCGGAAGGAATTTCCGGGATTTGCTGTTTCGTCAGCTCTTCGTAGGCGGTACCTGTAACAATGAATATATTTTGGGTATCAAAAATTTGATTTGCTCTTTCAAAGGTTTGACGGAGGAAACTTTTCCCGACATTTAAGATGTCACAAAATTGTTTCGGACAGGCTCTCGTACTCACGGGCCAGAAACGTTTTCCGAGACCGCCGGCCATTATAACGCAATATGAGTTTTTATTCATCTTATTTAGTTATACATTTAAAATTAAATTCATCTTATTGTTGTCGAAATTAGTAATAAATCCGTGAATAATTTCTATTTTTACGATAAAATTTGAGACAGGGTTTACAGGAAGGTATTATTTAAGGAGTTAATATAGATGAAAGTATTAGATAAGATAGGAGCTTACATATTGTTTATGGGGCGTATCTTCACGAAACCTGAGAAGAAGAAAGTTTATTTAAAAGAATTGACTAACGAGTTGGAGAAGTTGGGATTGAATTCCGTGATGTTGGTGATGATTATTTCTTTCTTTATCGGGGCGGTGTTGACGCTGCAAACGGCTTACAATATGTCAAGTCCTCTGCTACCTCGCTATCTGATCGGTTATTTGACTCGGGAGACGTTATTGCTGGAGTTCTCGTCGACGATCGTGAGCTTGATTTTGGCCGGGAAGATTGGTAGTAATATCGCATCCGAGATCGGTAGCATGAAAATCACGGAACAGATCGAGGCGCTGGAGGTGATGGGAGTGAATTCCGTTTCATATTTGGTGGGGCCGAAGATTGCAGCGGCCTTGGTGGTAAATCCGGTGCTTTATATATTCAGCGTGTTTATCGGTATTATCGGAGGGATCCTGTCGGGGTTGGCATCTGGTGTGGTGAATTATGATGATTATATACACGGGTTGCATTTTGCATTCAATCCTTACTACGTGACCTATTCTATTGTCAAAACTTTGTTTTTTGCCGTGATATTTACTTCTATTCCTGCCTTCTACGGGTATAACGTGCAGGGAGGGGCGCTGGAAGTCGGTAAGGCGAGTACGAAAGCTGTGGTGGATAGTAGTATTGCCATCCTGCTTGTAAACTTGATATTAACCAAAATATTATTGTAATGATACGGGCGGAAGGGGTATGTAAGTCATTTGATAAAAAAGAGGTGTTGACGGATATTGATGCCGTTTTCGAACCGGGAAAGGTAAATTTGATTATCGGGAAGAGTGGTTCCGGGAAGACCGTGTTATTAAAGTCGTTGATTGGCTTGCACTCGATTGATAAAGGAAAGATATTCTATAATGATCGAGATATTACCGTGATGAATAACAAACAGATAAAGGATATTCGGAAGGAACTGGGAGTGGTTTTTCAAGGCGGGGCATTGTTTGATTCGCTTTCCGTGTTGGAGAACGTGAAGTTCCCGTTAAATCTGTTTTCCTCGATGACGGAAAAGGAGAAAACGGAGCGGGCTATTTTCTGTCTCAATCGGGTGAACCTGAATAACGTGGAGAATCTTTATCCTGCGGAGATCAGTGGAGGAATGAAAAAGCGAGTGGCTATTGCCCGGGCTATTGTCTTGCAGCCTAAATACTTGTTTTGTGACGAGCCGAATTCCGGTTTGGATCCTTTGACCTCGATCGTGATTGATAATCTGTTGTCCGAGTTGACACATGAATATGATATGACCACGGTTATAAACACGCACGATATGAACTCGGTTTTCGAGATCGGGGAAAAGGTGTTGTTTATCCATGAAGGACACAAAGAATGGGAAGGCAGTAACGAAGAGATCATGTACACGAACAACAAGGCATTGAACGAATTTCTGTTCTCGTCGAAGTTGAATAGGATGGTGCGGGAGAAACTAGAAAAAAAGAGCGAGGAATAAATACTAAAAGTTTTAGCGATATGAAGCGTATTTTATGGGTGATATTGATTATTGCGGCGATAACGGCTTGTTCGAAGAAGGTCCCGTTGGACAAGGATCAATTTACGTCTTTATTGATTGATATGCACACGACTGATGGTATGTTGTCGGTCGCACGGGGTGATATACGAACCGAAAAGGACAATTATTTATATTATAACGATCTGTTTGAGAAATACGGGATTACACGGGAGGATTTTGATTCTTGCGTAACTTACTATTCCTTACAATCAGCGTTATTCAATAAAATTTATGACGTGGTGATTGATACCTTGAGTCGTCGCCAGACGAAAATCATGCGAGAGTGGAAAGAATTGACCGTGAATGATACGGTTAATCTGTTCCCGGGATACACGATGATCGTGGCAGATACTATACGCCCGGATTCTACGCAAGCTAAAGTCCGGAAGAAAGATTCTATTGTGTACGAAACACGTGTGGTGAAAGCCGATACGGTTTATTTCGATAAGCGGAATCAATTTGTGCTGGTGAAATTGGATAGCATTGTTCCCGGTATGTATAAGTTTACCTCGACGATAAAGTTGGAAAAATCTGACCGGGGAAAACGGAATTTCATACAGACTTATTTCTTGTCTGCCGATAATGATACGCTGAAAGTTCCGGATCAGTACGTGGGAGTTGACACGTTGCGCCCTTACAAGAAAGACTGGGAGTTCTACGTGGCGGATTCCAGCTACACGAAGTTATTCATGAAGATTCCCAAGAGTGACCGGGATACGAGGGTGAAAGTAAAGAAGTTGAATGACCGGGAAGGCTGCGTGTACAAAACCGAAATCTTTAAAACGTATGTGGCCCCGAACCGGGAGAAACAATTGAAAAAGGAATACGAGCAGAGGAGACAGATGGAGCTTGAGAGGAAATCTGCAAAAAAGAAATAAGATCATATTCTGAATGAGAAAGATTGCGGCTAATTATATTTTGTTACCCGGATTTGAATTCGTGAAGAATGGATATGTTGTTTTGAAGGACGGGAAGGTGATGGACGTGGTGAATACCGGAGGCGAGATCCGGGAAATTCCTTGTCTCGAATTCTATGGAGGAATGATTGTTGATGATTGTGTTCGACAGTGTATCAAGTGGGTTCCCGGTGATCCGATTTGTGAGAAAATTCTTCAATTATACCGGGAAAATGGAGCGTGTGGGAATGGCCTTGCCCTTATTCAAGGGGGTGATTTTACCCGTTTTATCTGGATGCCGGAATCCCGGATTGTATATTTGCGCTAAGTTAAATACCAAAATAAATGAAGGATGAATAAAATTGTATTGACTATTACTTTTTTACTTGTTGCTTTTTTCGTTCAGGCGGGACCTCTTTGGATGCGTTATCCGAAGATTTCACCCGATGGAAAGCAAATTGCATTTAGTTATAAGGGGAATATTTATGTTGTCCCCGCAGAAGGTGGCGAGGCTCGCCAGTTGACCACACATCCGGCGTATGAATCGTATCCCGTGTGGTCTCCGGATGGGAAACAGATTGCGTTCACGAGTGATCGGAATGGTAATTTCGATATTTTCGTGATGTCGGCCCGGGGAGGTGATGCCCGGCAAGTGACGACGAATTCTGCAAGGGAGATACCCTACACGTTTACCCCGGATGGAAAAGAAATTATTTACGGGGCGCAAATGAGTGATCCCGCACAGAGTGCTTTATTTCCGGCAGGTTCCATGACCGAATTGTATGCCATATCGGTGGATGGGGGACGTCCCCGGCAGATATTGGCAACCCCGGCAGAAGAGATTTGTTTCTTCAAATCGGGTGATGCATTCTTGTACCAGGATAAAAAAGGCGGGGAGAATGAATGGCGTAAACATCATACCTCGTCTATCACACGTGATATTTATCGCTATGATATGAAAAGTGGGAA
>DYVS01000093.1:0-11376 GCA_020743075.1 Butyricimonas virosa
AGTGCTTGTAGTGATTCTAACATGGGATTTGAATCTATAAGTTTAAATAAATAATGTCCAGCCGCTATTTAGGGAAAATTGAGTTACAAATATACCGAAAAAAGGTATATTTGCAAAATTGTTCGGCGGAAGGGATGAGGTCTTACAGTTTGATTTGTTGTAAAAGAGTGAATTACAAATAGTAGGTCGGCAAGTGCCGGATTTTTTAATTTTGATGAGTTTATGGTAATATTTCCGAATGCAAAGATTAATATCGGATTGTTCGTCACGGAGAAAAGGCCGGACGGATTTCATAACTTGGAAACCGTGTTTTACCCGATTGATCTCCGGGATATATTGGAAATCACGGAAGTGAAGGGTGAGAAAGGGCGTTGTGTTTTTACTTCCACGGGAATCCCGATAGATTGCCCGCCGGAAAAAAACTTGGTGAGTAAGGCATACGCTATTCTGGCTGCCGAGTACGATTTGCCCTCGGTGGATGTGCATTTGCATAAGATCATACCATACGGTGCCGGTCTGGGTGGTGGTTCTGCCGATGCCGCTTTTATGCTGGTGGGGTTGAATCAACTTTTTTCTTTGGGGTTGAACGAGGAACAATTAATGGGATATGCAGCCCGGGTGGGAAGTGATTGTCCTTTTTTCGTTTTGAATCATCCCGTGTTTGCTTTCGGGAAAGGGGAGTTGATGGAAATGATAGATTTGTCGCTGAAGGATTATCACATGGTACTTGTGAAACCGGATCGGGGTGTTTCTACCCCCGAGGCATACCGGGGAATAACGCCTCGTGCGGCCTCTTTTGATTTGCGGGAATTGGGGAAATTACCAGTGGAGCAATGGGCCGGGGTGGTCGTGAACGATTTTGAAGACTCCGTGATTCCTAAAGTTCCGGAAATAGAAGAGATAAAGAATACCTTACGGGGGCTTGGGGCGGTTTATGTTTCCATGACTGGAAGTGGATCGGCCGTTTACGGGTTGTTTTGTCATCCGGTAGAGGCAGAAAAGGCGTTTCCGGAGTATTTCGTGTGGCAAAGTAGATGAGTTCATACAGAACGTTAAACTATATACCATTGAAAGATATAGCTTCTTATTTGGGAATTACACCGCAAGTACTAAGTAGAATCCGTAAACGTATTTTTAACTTGGGTTCAGTGCTTTGAATATATAAGTTCCGAATTTTGTGACATTAAATCGCAATTATAATTATGATTAGAAAAATTGAAATTACGGATTACCCACGTTTGATGGAAATTTGGGAAAGTGCAGTATTGAGTACACATGATTTTCTTAAAGAAGAAGATTTTCTATACTATAAGGAGCAACTTCCTGTATATTTTCAGTATGTCAATCTATTCGGATTTGAACAAGAAGGAATCTTAATCGGATTTATGGGAATTGCAGAAGGAAATCTTGAAATGTTATTTATTGACAATAATTATCGAGGCACAGGAATAGGAAAAAAATTAATTACTTATGCCATAGGTGATTTGCAAGTAACTAAAGTTGATGTGAATGAGCAGAATATTCAAGCCGTCGGTTTTTATAAATATATGGGCTTTAGCATATACAAAAGGTCAAATTTGGACGGAGAAGGTAAAGAATATCCTATTTTACACATGCGATTGTAGTTTCTGTTCAAATAAATTTCAGCTCTCCCTCTGTTTGTGAGGGTGATGAAAAAGTCCCTTTCAGGAGGAATCACACCCCCTCTAACTCCCCCTCACACAGGGGGAGTTAGAGGGGGTAGTTGTTTATCCTCTCCCCACAAAGGAGTATATAAATGAGGATATTCCGGCGAAGATGAAGCTAAGCCCTGTCCAGATGATGATGTTAAATATTCCGAATAGGGGATAGAAAACGATCATGAAGGAAAAGAACAAGGTGATGATTCCCGCGATGAATATCCATCCCCAGCCTCTGATTTTTAGTGATGACATCTGTAATGATTCGGCAATGTAATCAATGCTTTTGAACATGAGAATAAAGCCGACGATGTAAGGAAGTATGTCTTCTGTGATGATCGGGTGGATCAATAGGATAAAACCGATAATCAGGTCGAGTAACCCGATAAACAATCCCCATCCCCAATGCCGGGAGTTATCGCCCGCGAAGGCGTTCATGATTTCACTGATCCCGATAACAATGATGACGATACTAAAATACATGGCCAGCCCGAAGTAGGAAGCCACCGGGTGCCGGATAATACCGATGCCAAATACGAATAACACGATACCTAGAATAAGGTATAACCATCTGAATCCCTTGGGTCCGGTAGATGTTGTTGCGCTTGTTGTAGTCATTTTTCTGATATTTTTAAAGTTTAGTTTACTTCTTTATATGTGAAATACCTTCAAAAAGTTGTTATATTGTCATTAAAAATAAATAACCAAATGCCGTGAAATACGTTTCAGAGTATAAAAGAGCGATGATGAGAAAAATTTTATTATTCTTGATGTTGTTTTTAGTAAACTACATGATTATGGCACAAAAGAAAGAATTGACAGCAGATGAAAAACAAGTGATTCTTTATAAAGGGACGGAGAGGCCTTTCACGGGTAAATATTATGATTTTAAGGCAAAAGGGACTTATGTTTGTAAGCAATGCGGGACCCCGCTTTACCGTTCGGAGGATAAGTTTGATTCCCGGTGCGGGTGGCCGAGTTTTGATGATGAAATTCAAGGAGCGGTGAAGCGGGTGCCGGATGCTGACGGGAGACGGACCGAGATTGTCTGTGCTCATTGTGGGGCGCACTTGGGACACGTGTTTACGGGAGAGGGGTTTACCCCGAAGAATACTCGCCATTGTGTAAATTCTATTTCGATGGAATTTATTCCTGCTGAGGAATTAAAAATAGACACGGCTATTTTTGCCGGGGGATGTTTTTGGGGTGTGGAGTATTACATGAAGAAGGCTCCCGGGGTGCTTGCCGTTGAGTCCGGATACATTGGCGGGAAAGTTGAGGACCCGTCTTACGAGGAAGTATGTGAGGGAAACACGGGACACGTGGAGGCGGTACGAGTGTTGTTTGATACATCGAAGACCGATTACGAGACGTTGGCAAAGTTATTTTTCGAAATACATGATCCCACGCAAAAAGATCACCAAGGACCGGATTACGGGGAACAATACCGTTCGGAAATATTCTATAATAGTCCGGAACAGAAGGCCGTGGCTGAAAAGCTGATACAGGAGTTAAAAGTGAAAGGCTATGCGGTGGTGACCCGGTTAGCTCCGGCTACAACATTTTGGGTGGCAGAGGATTATCATCAGAATTACTATACTAGGAAAGGGACTTTGCCTTATTGTCATGGATATACGAGGCGATTTTGAAAAAATCATGTACCTTTGTTTGGATAAATATTTCAAAGGATAACAGAGAATTTATTTATATAAAAGAAAGGAATTGAATCATGAAAATTGCAGTACCAACAAGAGAAAACGTTGTTGATGATCATTTTGGACATTGCGCATATTATACGCTGTTTACGGTAGATGACGATAAAAATATCACGAATACTGAGACACTCCCTTCTCCACAAGGATGCGGTTGTAAATCGAATATTGCTTCAGTGTTGAAAGAAAAAGGGGTTACCGTGATGCTTGCAGGTAGCATGGGTGACGGTGCTTTAAAGGTATTAAGTGATCAGGGAATTAAAGTTTTCCGTGGTTGTAAAGGGGATGTCCGGAAAATAGCGGAAGGTTATTTGAAAGGTTTTATCCTGGATTCCGGCATCGGTTGCCATCATCATCACGAAGGGGAAGAACACCAGTGTAGTCATCATAAAGAGTAAGGGAAACTCCTTACTCTTTGTTTATTTTGACAAGGACTTTGTCGATTCGAGCGGCATCCATGTCCACGATTTCAAACTCGAAGTTATACCAAGTCAATTTCTCTCCGGTCTGGGGAATATGTTCCAAAATCTTTAAGATCAGTCCACTTAACGTGTTGTAGTAATGGTTTGCATAAAGACATTCCATATCGAAATAGGCCAAGAAATCATAGAAAGGACATTGGCCGTCCACGAGATAAGTACCATCTTCCCGTTGCACGATGTCCGGCTCTTCTCCAAGCTCCGGCAGGTCTCCGATCAAGGCTTTTAGAATATCCTGTAACGTCACGATCCCTTCGATACTTCCGAATTCATCCGTGACCAATCCATATTTTATATGTCCCTGTTTCAAATGTTCCATGGCGTTATACACGCTTTGATTCTGGGGAAAATACTGAGGTGGGCGAACGATGGATTTTAGATTAAAATCCGGGGTATCCATTCTTCCAAAAAGGTCTTTCAGGAAAACAACCCCGACGATATTATCCAATTTCGTGTCAGCCACCGGGTAAATAGTGTGAAGATGTGCGTTTACCGTTTCTCGTAGAGTCTCGTTACTATCTTGTATGTTCAGCCAGATGAGATCACTCCGGTGTGTCATGATAGAGCCGAGATCCCGGTCACCGAGATTAAACACCCGTTCCACGATGTCTTGCTCCACTTCTTGAATCTCACCTTCGGCGGTACTTTCTTGGATGATTGCTTTAATTTCCTCTTCCGTGATTTTGTTCTCTCCCGATTTGTTCAATCCCAATAGTCTCATCATGAATGACGTGCTGGCAGAGAGTAACCACACGAAAGGTGAGGCTATACGGGAAAGAATATCCATCGGGGCAGCAATTAGTTTTGCCATTCTTTCCGCGGCGACCATTCCTATGCGTTTGGGTACGAGTTCCCCGAAAATCAGCGTGAGGTAGGTCACGACGATCACGATAAGCGTTTTGGATATTAGTAACGCGTGAGGTTGCAATACCTTTATTTTTTCCACCCATACGGCCAAGTCGCCCGCGAGGGCTTGTCCGGAGTAAAGACCGGTAAGGATACCGATTAACGTGATCCCGATCTGTATGGTCGAAAGGAATCGATCCGGTTGATTTGCTAATTTTAATGCTCTTTGTGCGGATTTGTTCCCGCTTTTGGCTTCTGTTTCAAGACGGGATTTACGGGCTGAAACCATCGCTATTTCAGACATGGCGAGTATCCCGTTTAAAATGATAAGTCCTATGATGATTAGAAATTCCATATATTAATTTTAAATTTTACATTACTCTAAATTTTCTCAACTTTTAATTGTCTCGGTCTTATAATTAGGAGTGAGGGTAACTTTGCAAAAAGTTCCTGATCTTTTGACAGCTTTTCGCAAGTGGTATAACTCATCACTAATAAGGTTTCTTTGTTTTCAATAAAAGTGTTCATGGTTAATGGTTTGTCCAGTACGAATTTGTTTGAATCGATTTGAACAAAATCATTCATGATTCTAGATTGTAGTTGTTTATCCACCTGTTCGTTGATAAAACAAATCCGGATGGTCATGCTTTGTTCGCCCAACCGGGTTCTGGCGTAATTGAAGAGGAACAAGTCGTCTTCACTATCAACGAGAAGTAAGATATGGGAAGCCTGCGTGAAACCTCTGTTCACGAAGATTCCCACGGAACAATCCACGTGATCCATGATAGATTCCAGTTTTTGCCGGAGTAGCGTTCCCGGTAAATGTAACGGGCGATCTTTTAATTGTTTCAGCCAGCGGGAAATCGTGGTGAATCGTTTACCTAGTTTTCCGGGGGCCGTGCTATTGTCCTGCATGAATTGTTGCCCAGCTCCGACAAATAGGTAGTCCACGTGTTCTTTCTTGGCCACGTGAACCATTTCCTGAATAAGTTTGTCGGTTACTTGATAACGTTCATCTACTTGTAAATTCAGATGGCGAGCCTCTTCCCGCAGAGGGATAAAACTCTCTTCTGCAAATTCTTCCGCTTTGGCAGGATTCAAGTCAGTTCCCAACGTGAAGTGCGTGGCAATAAGTTGACTGTTTTGCAGACGATGTCCCAGTAAAAGATCGGCCATACCCAGTAAGGTTCTACCGGTTTCGGGACGACCAAAGGAGAGCAACACTTTCTCGTGGTGATGGGCTTTTTCCTCTTGTTTGGCAAATATCTTTTCCACGAGCGACAACATGGGGGTTGCCATAAACGTGGTCAATAAAGACATGATCAATAATACCACGAACATTTGGGCAGAAAGGATTCCCATCTCGAACCCGATGTTCAGGGCCACGAGTTGCATAAGTCCCCGTGTGTTCATCAGCGTGCCGACGATAAGACTATCTTTCCAGTTTTCGCCCACAGCCCGTGCAGCCAGCGTACACCCCCCAAACTTTCCGGCAATGGCTACCACGATGAACAGTAAGCACACGCCACATAGCTCCGGTGTGTTAATCAAACCGATTTCCGTGTGTAATCCCGAAAAGGCAAAGAATAGGGGAAGGAAGAATACTAAAGAAATGTCTTCCACCTTTTCCATCATGACTTTACGGAACCCGATGTTCGTGGGCATGACCACTCCGGCGATAAATGCTCCGAAAAGGGCATGAATACCGATGATTTCTGTCGCTACCGACGAAAGTACGAGGAAGAGGAATATGAATCCCACGAAGGTCTTGTTGATGACTTCCGAGTTGGCATAAATATCCCCGATTTTACGCAGAAACGGGCGCATGACCATAAACATGAAGGCGATATAGACGAGCGTTAAGGCAATGGTGTAGAGGGCGCTGACGAAACTACCCGCTTTGGCTAAGGCAATCACGATGGCCAGTAAACACCATGCGGTGACGTCATCATTGGCTGCCGAGGCTATGGATAACATTCCGACAGGGCTCTTTGTCATGTTACGTTCCTGCACGATCCGGGCCAACACGGGGAAGGCCGTGATACTCATGCTGATCCCGATGAACATGGCAAAAGGTAAAAATTCCGCTTGTTGTGCCCCGTAGTCAGCGTATACCCAGATGGCAGCTACCACTCCCAGGAAAAAAGGAACCACGATTCCGGCATGACTGATGACCAGAGTTTCGTTTAGTTTGTCTTTTATGACACTGAAATCTAACTCCAGTCCGATGACAAACATAAACAGAACTAACCCGATCTGGCTTAATAGGTTCAAGTTCATCAGTGATTCGGGAGGGAATAGTGCGGCAGAGAATTCCGGAAAGAAATATCCCAGCAACGAAGGTCCCAAGACGATTCCGGCCACGATTTCACCCATAACACCGGGTTGCCCGATGTATTTGAAAAGGAACGAGAAAATACGGACGGTGATCAAAATCACGATGATTTGTAACAACAAGATCGTTAGTGAGTTTGTCAGGTTGTCGGAAATGATTCGTTTGAATAGTTCAAATGAACTCATTTCCGTGTTTACCGTACTACTGACTTCTGAATGATCGATATGTTGACCCGTGCAAAGTGCAAAGTAAATCAAAGCACAGAAGACGGTCATCATGCCGAGATATATCCAGTAGTTTGTGCTATTCCTTTTCATGATCCCCAATAATTTTTACACTACTTTCTGTTTTTCATTCGTTTGAACGCCCGGAATATTTCTCCCACCCAAAGTACAAGAGACGTGGCAAGCGTGATCCAGATCCATTCGCTCCAGGTCAACGGGATGGTCCTGAAAACGGAACCACCGAAGTTGACTACGAGTATCTGTCCCACGATAATTGCCATTCCCACGGTGAGGAAACCTTCGCTTTTGAATATATTTTTAAAGGCGGAATCATTTGTTCCGAAAGTCTTTGCATTAAACATGTTCCAGAACTGTAACATCACGAATACCGTGAAGAAGATCGTCAGGTTACGAAGTCCTTCCGGTGTTCCGGCCTCAATACCTCCGGAATAATTGGAGAGTACATATAACAAGCCGAGTAGGATAACCACGAACGTGATTCCGGTGGCTAATATCAGTCTCTGCATTTGAGGGACGATGATAAAGGCATTCGAGTTTCTCGGTTTTCGTTTCATCACTTCCGGGCTAGGCGGGAGTGAGGCTAAAGCCCCGGCAGCAAACGTGTCCATGATGAGGTTTACCCACAACATCTGTGTTACCGTGATGGGAAGTTCCGAGCCGAACAAAGAGCCTAGTAATACAATAATCAAGGCTGCCACGTTAATGGTAAGCTGGAACAAGATAAATCGTTGAATGTTTTGATATACAGAACGTCCCCACATCACGGCAGAGGTTATACTACTGAATGAGTCATCTAGCAAGGTGATGTCGCTGGCCTCTTTAGCCACGGAGGTTCCGCTACCCATGGATAGACCCACGTGTGCGTGATTCAAGGCGGGGGCATCATTCGTTCCGTCCCCGGTAACGGCCACGATGGCTTGTTTCTGTTGTAGTAACTGTACGAGACGTTGTTTGTCCATCGGGCGGGCTCGGGACATGATTTTTAAATCCAGTACCCGATCCAAGGCCTCTTTATCGGTTAATTGAGCGAATTCAACTCCGGTGATCACGTTTCGATCGGTATCTTTTTCCGTCCACAATCCGATTTGTCTTCCGATCTCTTTTGCCGTACCCGGTGTATCTCCCGTCACCATTTTTACTTGTATTCCAGCATCAAAACAGCGTTTTACCGCGTCCGGCACATCCGGGCGGATCGGGTCTGAAATTGCCACGATACCAAGGAAGGTTAATTCGGTATTATATAAACGTCCGTCTTTAAAATGCGATTCATTATCCTCGATGACCTGGTAAGCAAAACCCAGTGTCCGCATGGCTTGATTTTGGTATTCCAGTAATTGGTTCTCCACGGTCGTTTTGTAATTGGCGATCGGTTGCAGTTCCCCGTCGATCAATGCGTTCTTACATTGAGCGAAGATGATTTCGGGAGCTCCTTTCACGTATAGAATCTTTTTTCCCATGACGGGAGAGTCAACCAATGTGGCCATGTATTTCCGTTCCGTGGAAAAGGTTAACTGGTCGATCACCGTGGCATTTTCCCGGAGTTCTTGGTAATTTGCTTGTTGTCCGTTTAGCCAGAGTAACAAGGCAGCCTCGGTCGGGTTGCCTAAGGTTTTCACTTTGTCCGGATCGGAAAAGTCGAGGAATGCAGTTGTATTCACGGCAATACCCTCTTTTATCAGTCGGGAATTCTCGTTATCAGCTAGTTGTTGATCTTTCAGACCGTAGAAGTTGGTTTTGTACACGGTCATCTGGTTTTGGGTCAGGGTTCCCGTTTTATCCGTACAAATAACGGTTGTAGCACCCATCGTTTCGCAAGCATGCATTTTGCGAACGAGATTATTGGATTTTAGCATTTTACGCATACTGAGGGCCAAACTCAAAGTGACGCTCATCGGAAGACCTTCCGGAACCGTCACCACGATTAGGGTAACGGAAGCCATGAATGCCGACAGGATTTTTTTTCCTAGGCTTAACGAAATCCACGCTTGCGGGTCCCAAGGTTTAACCCCGAAAGCCAAACCAATGGCGAGCATGATGACCAGTGCTCCCAACCCGTATAAAATCCAGCGAGCCCAACTGCCTTGTTCTATGCTTTTTGGGAGCTCTTTTTCTTTTCCCCGTAATGCATTAACATCGTATATGACAGGCACCCATACTTTGGCAAGCATGATGATTGCCGCGATAATCAGTGCCCCGATCAATCCGAGTTGTCCTAACTCCGGGATCGGGGATGCCGGGTTAAAGAAGATGGCTTTAATGAATAGGATGGTAAACGTGACAGCAGCACCGCAGAATCCCACTATCCCGATGAATTTTGCCAGCGAATCGAGCTGTTTGTCAAGTGGAGTAGGTTCTTCGCTTTTTTCCGAAGATTTTTCTGCCACTTTTCCGAATTCCGTGGCGTCTCCCACGGCAAGTACCTGCATGATCCCGTGACCGTCGGAAACGGTTGTTCCTCTCATCACGTGGTTGGAAGGGTAGGTGGCTTCCATGTTGAACTCGGATTCGATCACGGTTTTATTAGCGATCGGTTCTCCGGTTAAACTGGATTCGTTTACCTGTAAGGAGATTGCTTCGAGAAGTATCCCATCAGCGGGAATCTCTTCTCCTTGCTCCAAAAGCACAATATCATCCACGACAATATCTTTTTTAGGGACTTCATGTACATTACCGTTGCGAATAACTTTGATCAGCGTGTCGTCATTCACTTGATTCAACACGTCGAATTTCTTGTTTGCGTCCCACACGAACCAGGTGGCGACCCCGGTTGCGAGTAAGATGGCCACGGCAATACCGATGGTTTCCGCGATCTCGATGATACCTTCCGAGAAATACATGGATATGGCGATATCTCCGGAAAGAAATACCGCGACCATTAATATGCGAATGACGGGATCTTCGAAGTTCCCTATAAAAATTTGCCATAAAGAATCCCTTTTGGGGGGAGTTAACACGTTAGAACCGTGTTTTTCACGACTTTCCAGCACTTGTTTGTCCGTGAGGCCCGTGTAGTGTTTACGTGATTCCATATTATAATTTAAGGTTTAATTGTTTTTTTTACGTGTAGACCGAATAATAAGATACATGAAAAAGCCAATTCCGACGATTAACATTACGATGGAAATCTCGGTGAAATACTTTTCCAGTAGCTCTTTTCGGGAATATAAAAAATAGCCGACGGTAGCCAGTATCAGGTTCCAGATACCACTTCCGGCAGCCGTGTAAAATATAAAGCTGTTTAAAGGCATTTTAACCAACCCTGCCGGAAGGGAGATAAAACTTCTAACCCCGGGGGTAAGCCTTCCGATCAGCGTGGAGCTTTTGCCGTATTTCAAAAAATATTGTTCGGATTTTTCTACTTTTTCTTTTGACATCCGCAAAATCTTTCCCCAGCGTGATTCCGCGAAAGAATAAATGAATTTACGCCCTAACGTGTATGCTAACACGTAGTTGAAGAGGGCGCCTAGAACCGATCCGATTGTGCTGAAAATAACTACCAGCAGGAAATTGAGATCCCCGTTTGCAGCTTTCCAGGCTGCAGGAGGCACGATCAATTCCGCCGGAAAGGGAATGATGGAACTCTCAATGGTCATACATACGAGGACACTCCAGTAGTTCACGTTCTGCATATACCAATCGAGAATAGATTGAAGCCAATCGATCATATGTTGTTTCTAAATTTTTAATGTTTTTATTTGCTCTCACTTGTTATAATTATTGTTATGGTTTTGTCATAACAGCAATACTTTCAGCGAGTAAAGATAAAAACCTTGACTATGTCGGGTGGTCAGGTATTGGATAAAGTGCTGTTCTTTTTTGGCTAAAGACAATTTTATCGGAATATTTTTTCCACTCTGCATATTGTGATGCGAATACACGTTTGTTTTAGGAGTTTTATTGAGTCCGAAACGTCGTCCGTGGGAAGTTACGATTCCTTCGTCGGAACCCAAATGAAGGCCTCGTGAGAGAGTGTCGTAGCAATAGGCAATCTCATCCGATTCGGATAGTTGTTCTGTTTGTGTAGGCAATGCTATCTCGTCCTCGTTTCCCTCAGCCTGTCGTTCATTGACTATGAGTAGT
>DYVS01000094.1:0-6180 GCA_020743075.1 Butyricimonas virosa
TGGATAACTTGAAATTCATTTTCAATTTTCAATGATTAAAGAACCACCAGAATGTCTGATTGATTCATTACCAGATACTTTTTGTCGTCGATATTGACTTCTGTTCCTGAATATTTACCGAATAGAACGGCATCTCCCACTTTGATTTCCATCGGCTCGTCGTGTTTGCCTTTTCCGGTTGCTACTACGATTCCTTTTTGTGGTTTTTCTTTTGCGGAATCAGGGATGATGATACCTAATGCGGTTTTAGTTTCTGCCTCTACCGGCTCTACAATGATTTTGTTAAGAACTGTCTTAAGTGCCATAATTCTTAATATTTAAAAGTTTATTATTAATTAATTCTTTCTTTTTAATTGAAAATTACGTTTGGAGAAGAGCATAATTCGTGCCAAACAAAAAAATGTCAGTATGACTGACATACTGACATTTTCTTGTGTCGATTCTAGGAATCGTTATTCTTGTTCTTGTGAAGTCGTGTTATTCTCTTCACTCGTTGTCGTGGTCGTGTTGTTATTGTTCATCGTTCCGAAATCAGGGATTGCCTGTGTTCCCGGAGCGGCAGTATTAATTTGCTCTTGAATAGCAGATTTTTTCCCGGCTTGTTCACCTCTGGGGAGTACCATTGCGGATACAATACATAAAACAAGCATCGCCCCAGCTAATGTCCATGTCGCTTTTTCCAAGAAATCGGTTGTCTTTCTTACACCCATGATTTGGTTTGAAGAAGCAAAGGAAGAAGATAAACCACCGCCTTTTGAGTTTTGCACCAATACGATCAATATAAGTAGAGCGCAAACAATAAAGATCAAAATAGAAACAGCTATGTACATAATTAGTTCTTATTATTATTAATTTTCTCTTTTATTTTTTCAATCTGAACCGCAAAGTAAACACTTTTTTCCGGATATTTCAAACTTAATTTTAGATAAGTTGCAATGGCCTTGTCATATAGTTGCTGGCGGACGTATATTTTTGCCAGGGTTTCTGAAAAAAATTCGGGTTTCTCTCCCGTGACAGGTTCCGTAACGACTGGTATGTCCGGGTTTTCCTCCGTGATCTTGGGCATGGAGGGCTCTTCTTGGATAAATCTATCAATAAGGGAGTCTTTTCGTTCCTCTTTTTGTTTTTTACGTGACAACCATTCATTTGCGATGGCATCTATTGGTAGGAATTCCTCCTCCGGGAACTCGTTTTCAAGTTGGTAGAACGTGGTTGCGGGAACGACTTTCTTCTCCTCTTCCCCGTCTTCCAGCAATTCGATCGCAACAGGTTCCGGTTTGAACACCGGATTCCCGATCTCGTTCCAATCCGATAATAAATTGTTCAGGAAACGATAAAATTGTTTGTGATTGGGAATGTAAATCGTATTATGCTTTAATTTCTCGGGGTAGGCCGAGTGGCCCGAATCGTGTAACATTTTCAAGTACACGGTTCGTGCCGTGGCGAAATAAGGGAATTGTTCTATGAGAAACTCCATGTTCCGGATGTCTTCTCCCTCTTTTCGTCCCGAACGTATAATATCAATTAATTCTTCCGGTTTCAACGTTTACCAGTTTGTTAGGGCCTTGTTATAAATATCTTCGATAATCTTTTCCGTGATTTTCTTTATCAAGTCAGGTTCGATGGACTCGTAATTCTCGTCAATCCCGTAATCTTCATAATGCGAGAATGATGTGTCGAAATCCGATTTCCCTGATTCATCTTTTGTGTTCGTGTATTTCACTCGGATCGTGATTGTCAACCGGTTCTTGGCAGCGATTTCATCGGCCGTGATGTCAACCGGAGTTTGTGCGAATCCGGTAATCTGTCCCTCAAAACGAATATCCCCGTCATTATCTGTCAATTCGGTCAGGTTTGTTCGCGAGCGTAAATAACTTTTCAGTGCCTCCGTGAAATCCGCTCCTAGGTTCGGGGCAAAAGCGGTTTTATTTGAGAAATAATCTACCGAAAATGTTTTTTCTCCATTTTGTAACGACACGCCTGAAAACGAGTAACTAATACTTTGTAGTTTACACCCGTTAAAGGCAAAAGCCAGTAGTAATATAGGTATAATTTTCTTGATCATGTGTATTTTATCTTGATATGCACGCGGTTCTATTTGTGTCAGACAAAGATAATTTTAATTTGCAGAAATTCGTCTCTTCGTGTTTTCAAATTTCAATATCATACTCTTTTAATTTCCGGTATAGTGTCCTCTCTGATATTCCGAGGTCCTGTGCGGCTAGTTTTCGTTTGCCGTGGTTTTTTTCCAAGGCTTTCACGATCATTTCTTTTTCTTTCTCTTCCAGTGAAAGGGATTCTTCCACGACAGCTTCCGTATCCTCGATATGATTGTTCTTCTCTACGGTGATTGTCTTTTGCGGGGCTTGTCCTAGGAATTCCGATTGCGGGGTTTCATACAAGTTCCTGAGAACGATGGAGGTTGAAGGTTCCGGTTCGGGCTTTATCGTATGTTCTTTTTGCATGATGTCGTACACGAGGTGTTTCAAATCGTTCATGTCTTTTTTCATGTCAAAAAGTATTTTGTACAGGATTTCTCGTTCCGTGGCGAAACTATGATCGCTTTCCGGGTTAGATGTTAATGCCGGGAGCGTATTGTTTTGTGCCGGAAGATACTCTTTTAGTCTTAGGGCATCCACTGTTCTTTCCTGTTCGAGAATGGAGATTTGTTCCGTGATATTTTTCAATTCACGCACGTTTCCCGGCCACCGGTAGTTTTCGAGTATTTGCACGGCGTCCTCGGTAAGCCGGATAGGAGGCATACGGTATTTCTCGGCAAAATCTGCCGCAAATTTTCGGAATAGGAGAGATATGTCTTCCTTTCGGTCTCGTAGTGCTGGGATTGAAATTGGGATCGTGTTGATTCGATAATAGAGGTCTTCTCTAAATTTACCGTTCTTGACGGCCGTGGGCAAATCGACGTTTGTGGCGGCAATTACTCGCACGTTTGTTTTCTGGACTTTGGATGATCCAACTCGAATGAATTCACCAGCCTCGAGCACACGTAATAACTTTGCTTGTGTAGACAAAGGTAATTCTCCTACTTCATCCAAAAAGATAGTTCCCCCGTCACTAACCTCGAAGTAACCTTTCCGGTCAGCAAGCGCTCCCGTGAATGATCCTTTTTCATGACCGAATAATTCGGAGTCAATGGTCCCTTCTGGAATTCCCCCGCAGTTAACGGCGATGTACTGTGCATGTTTACGGGCACTGAAACTATGGATGATTCGAGGAAAAATCTCTTTTCCTACACCACTCTCACCTGTGATAAGCACGGTAAAATCCGTGGGTGCCACTTGTACGGCTTTTTCTATTGCTCGGTTTAGCTTGATGTCGTTCCCGATAATTTCGAAACGTTGTTTAATCGTTCTGATGTCCTCCATGTGATTTGCAATTTATGAATTCTTTGTCCTTGATATTTGGCATGGAACGTGAAAAAGAATCCAATCCTCAATACTCATCTGCAAATTTAGCAGTTTTAGCTGACAAAATAGCATAACGGGGGAAATAAAATTGCAAAGAGTATATATTGAGTTGGGAAAAAATGAATGAAAAAAATAAAATTATTTGTCAGTTAATTTGTTTGTTTTTAGATGATTATAAGGGGGTGGCGATTTGAGAATTTGTAATTTATGATTGTAAAATAAATTCTTTATATTTGCGCAATAAATGAACGTTTTATGATAGACAAAAACTCAAGAAAATATTGATTTTAAATCTTTATATGCAAAGCATAAAACGTTGATTTACAAACAGCAATAAGTTTGATGAAAATTTATAAAACGAGAATCAATTAACGTTCATTTTATGATAGAAGATGCTTCTATAAATGTAAATGGTCTAATGGAAGGTGATGAAAATGCTTTTCAAGCACTTTTTATAGACTATTATTCTGTATTAGTCTCTTTTGCAATGAAATATCTTGAAGATCAAGAAGCGGCTGAAGATATTGTGCAAGATGTATTCGTGAAGATATGGGAAACTCTGGAAAAGTTGGGTGGGATTGATAATTTGTCCGCTTATCTGTACCAGATGGTTCGTTTTAGAAGTTTTAATTATTTACGTGCGGAGAAGGTTCGTCAGGATGCCACGAAGTTTTTTACCGAGGAATTGGAGGAGACCGAGGTGAATGAATATATCAAAAACGAAACTTTCCGAATTGTCATGCAAACCTTAGAAGATTTACCACCTGGAAGTAGAAATGTGTTTTCTCGAGCAATACAAGGTTATTCTGCCAAGGAGATCGCTGATGAATTGGGAATTGCCGTGGAGACCGTGAAAAAGCAAAAACAAGTGGCCCGGAGAATTTTGAAAGAAAAATTGGGGAATCTGTTCTCTCTTTTTTTTCTTGTGGGATGAATTAAGGGTGAGCATTCCTTTGCTCGTCTCTTCTCTATCCTTGCCTATACTTACGAACATACCATGAACACGCCATGAACATAGCATATACATAATCGGGTGTACTTGTTATGTTGGTATTGTGTCAGAATTGTTATTGTGGTGGGGAGTAGGGATAGAGGAAAGGGGAGGATATGGAGGGGAGGTTGGAGGGAAAGATAATTTATTTCGAATGGTAATACCTCCTTTTTGATTTTGAAGTGTCATAATTTATATAAATGAGAAATATGAAAACATATAAAGAGATTCCGTCGCTTTTGTCAAAGGTTCTTTTGGGCACGCTTTCTGAAGAGGAGGCGCATGTTTTGCGGCAATGGCGAGAGGAAAGTTCAGAGAATGAGCGGTTGTATGAAAGCGTGATGAATGCCGAGTACATGGTTCAAAAAAGCCGGGAAGTAGCAAATGTTGATATCGTGAATGGTTATATGAACGTAGTTCAGAAACGGAAACGTAATGCCAGAGTACGGCGAATTCATCGAATCGTAAGTATTGCGGCAGGAGTCGTTCTTCCGTTATTGGCGGTAGTTTTGTGGTATGGAGCAAGGCAGAAGCTGGGTGATGTACCGGAACAGGTGGCAAGTGTCATCCGACATGGAGAAGTGAAAGCCGAATTGGTATTGGCGGATGGAACAACCCGGATTTTGAGTTCAAGGGTAACCGATTCGTTGTTTGTTCAGCAAGGGGTAAGTATTGTTGTCCAGAATCAAGGAGTAAGTTATCAAGGGGATTCGTCCGTTGTGGAAGAACGTTACAATATATTACGGGTTCCTCGTGGGGGAGAGTATTCAATTACGTTGAGCGATGGAACCATTGTGTATTTGAATTCGGAGTCAGAACTTCGGTATCCTGTAAACTTCGTGGGTAGAGACCGTCGGGTTTATTTGTCTGGGGAGGCTTATTTCGATGTGACACAAAATAAGGAACATCCTTTTATCGTAGAGATGAAGAATTCGGTGGTAAGGGTGTTGGGGACGAGTTTTGATGTGAGGGCTTATGCGGATGAGGATGAGGTATTGACGACTTTGGTGCAAGGAGTTGTTCGGTTTTCTGCCGGGAAAGAATCCGTTGTGTTAGAACCGGGCAAACAAGCTATACTGGACAAATTAGGGCAGATTGAAACGAGAGAAGTGGATACCTATTTGTACACGGCTTGGAAAGAGGGTGTTTTTGCTTTTAAAAAACAACGATTGGAAGAGATCATGAAAGTAGTTGCCCGTTGGTATGATGTGAATGTATTTTGGGAGAACATTTCTCAAAAGGAGGTGACATTTACGGGAAAAATGAAACGGTATGATGATTTTTCCAAAGTGGTGGAAATGCTTGAGATGACGGGTAACACGGAATTTGTGGTTAGAGAAAATAATATTTTTATTCGAGAAAAATAGAGTTTTATATACCTCCTTTTTCTTTTTGAAGTGTCATCATGATGTAAGGCGATAAAAAAGGCTTGCGAGAGAGAAATGAAAAAGACAGGATATTGGCCGTATCCCGTCTTTCGAACTCCGGAAAACCGGAATTGTTTCATTAAATATTGACAAATGTATGAAAAAAAAATGGATGCATGATCTTTCTTGGCGAGAAAGGTTGTGGAAAACGTGTTTAATTATGAAATTTTTAGTATTGCTTTTATTCGTATCAACGTTGCAGCTATCGGCAGGCGTGTATAGTCAAGAGGCAAGGGTCTCCCTTCATTTGGAGAATGCTTCATTTGAAGAGGTGGTAAAAGTTTTGGAAAGGACGACTGATTACACGTTCTTATTTCGTGATAATCAGGTTGCTGGT
>DYVS01000095.1:0-53650 GCA_020743075.1 Butyricimonas virosa
ATATTCAGTTTTTATCTCTATCTTTGCATGATATAATAAAAGTTTCTATGACAGAACTTCGGGAGGAAATAGTAAAAAAGGCGTTTCTGCAATTCTTGAACAGGGGGTATAAGGCTTGTTCGCTGAAAACATTGGAACAAGCCACGGGCTTGACCAAGGGGGCCTTTTATTATTATTTCAAGGACAAGAAGGAGATTCTAGAGGCAGGGATGGAACGGTATTTTAGTGTGATGAAGGAGGAGAGCGAGGAAGATGTGGAGCGTGTGACCTCTTTGCGAGAGTATATTGATCTAGTGATTAAGAATAAAGAGGCGAGTGCTGACGCTTCCCAAAGGATTTTCGGGTGTTTTATACTGGAAGTTCTGTTTTTCCAGTTGGTATTGGAAGTGGCTCCGATCTTTCCGGATTTTCGAGAGCGGATATACACGATTTCCAAGAAGCGGCTAGCGAATTGGGAACATATTATTTTGAGAGCGAAGCAAAGCGGGGAAATCCGGGAGACGTTGGATACCTCGGTGTTGGCGCGTAACTTGATGTCCGTGTCGGGCAGTATGTTGAATATCGAGTTGGAACAGGCGAATTTTCAGTATATGTTTTCAGATACCCGGATGCAGTTTGAACAATATTATATGTTGATAAAGAAATGAACGGAACGAGAGACACGATTATCGAGACTGCTTTCCTATTGTTCTTGGAAAAGGGATTCAAAGCGGTAACGCTTACCGACTTGGAGAAAGCTGTGGGGATGACGAAAGGGACGTTTTATTATCATTTTTTGAACAAGGAGGAGGTTTTGAAAGAGGGGGTGACGAGGTATTACCATATGTTGAATAGTCGGCGGGCCGAGGAGATGAGCCGGGTGCATTCGTTACGGGAATTTGTTGACTTGACGATCCATAATTTAGAAAGTATCGGTCATTACGGGGCCAAACGTTTGGATAGTGATATTCCCGAAATTTTGTGTCTCTCTCTGATGGTTGAGGTGATTTCCTTGTACCCGGAGTTTAAACAGATGGTGAGCGATACGAAAATTTCGTGGATGTCGAAATTGGAAGGCGTTATTTTAGGGGCAAAACGGGCAAAAGAGATACGAGATGACGTGGACACGTCTATTTTGGCAAAGAATTTGCTGAATATAAGCATAGGGTTGATAAATTACATTGTCATGCATCAAGATATTTCTTATGCTTTATCATCGGTGCGTTACCAGTATGAACAACTTTATTCGTTAGTAAAAGCTCGGTAAAGTTTTTACGGGGGTACATACCGAAAAGTATAAATTTGAAGAAACTTGAAGTTAGATTATAAAAACGAGAAAGTGATGAAGAGGATTACGGAATGTAAATCTGGATTAAGTTTAGTCATTGTATTACTGAGTTTTATGTCGCAGTTGGATGCGCAGGAAGTGTTAAGTTTGGAGGATTGTCGGCGATTGGCGATAGAGAATAATAAGAAACTGAAAATTGCAGATGAGGAGGTAAAAGCGAGCGAGGCGCAAAAAGCGGAAGCATTCACGAAGTATTTGCCTAGCATTGACGCTATGGGCGTGTATCTGCGTAATCAGAAAGAGATTAACTTGTTGGCTGATGATGCTCATTTGCCTGTCGGGTCGATCAGTTCGGACGGGAATTTTACGTTCCGTCCTGATCAGTTGATGGTTGGTTCGGATGGAAAACCCGTAATGGTAAACGGACAATATGTCCCGAAGGATTACGCCTTATTGCCGAAAGAGGCGATGACCGTGGATGAACGTAATCTGGGAATCGTGCAGGTCGGGTTGACACAGCCAATTTATATGGGTGGGAAGATCCGGGCTTATAACCAAATTGCCGGGCTGTCGGAGCGGTTGGCGAAGAGTAAGCGGTCGCAAGAGTTGCAGAACGTGATACTTTCAACGGACGAGGCTTACTGGCAGATCATTTCTTTGGTGAACCGGAAGAAATTGGCTGATAAATACGTGGAGACGTTAACGAAATTTGTGCATGATGTCGAGTTGATGCACGTGACGGGGGTGGCAACCAAAGCGGATGTGCTTTCCGTGCGGGTGAAGTTGAACGAGGGGGAGATGGTTCAAACGAAGGTGGATAACGGGTTGAGTTTGTCCCGGATGTTGTTAAATCAGATTTGCGGTTTACCGACAGACACGATTGTGATGTTGAAAGAGGAGGTGGTAGACACAGATGTGGACGAGGTGCCGACAGAGAGTTTGGAACAGGTATATAGTCGACGTCCGGAGGTGGCGAGTTTGCAGTTGGCCACGGATATATATAAAAAGAAGGAAAAAATTGCTTTATCCGAGTATTTGCCGACGATTGCTTTAACGGCGAATTATTTGAGTAGCACGCCTTCTTTCTTTGACGGGGTGAGTACGAAGTTCGATGGAATGTGGAGTGTGGGTATCGGGATTAAAGCTCCGATATTTCATTGGGGTGCATCCCGTAAAAGTTTGCGTGGCGCGAAAGCACAGACGAACGCGATGAATTATAAGTTACAGGAGGCGAAGGAACAGATCGAGTTACAGGTGAACCAGTCGGAATTCAAGATGAAGGAGGTGACGAAGAAGTTGGCGATGGCCCGTAAGAATCTGGAACGGGCGGAGGAAAATCTGAAATTTGCAAATTTGGGTTTTAAGGAAGGGACGATTCCCGTGTTAAATGTGTTAGAGGCACAAACGGCCTGGTTGACGGCGAATTCGGAGCTGATTGATACTCAGATTGAGGCTCGATTGTGTAAGGTCTATTTGGAGAGAGCTTATGGAACGCTAGAATTTTAGATTCCAGCCGTGCGAGGTTAATGTTTTTTGATTCCATTCTAAATTTTAAATTAATTGTTATGAGTGAAAAGAAAGTAAGCGGGAAGGTATTGATGTTTACAGGGATCGTGATCATCGTATTTTTGATTGCTATATTCGGGTTTATTTTTTGGGAGCCGGTGCCGGAGATAATTCAAGGTGAGGCGGAGGCCACGGAAGTACGGATTTCCGGGAAGGTTCCGGGGAGGATTGAGCGTTTTTGGGTGGACGAAGGGGATCAGGTGAAGAAGGGGGATACGGTTGCGATTCTGGATAGTCCTGAGGTGATGGCAAAGTTTAACCAAGCTCAGGCGGCGGAAGAGGCTGCCCAGGCGATGAGTGATAAGGCCCAGAAAGGAGCTCGTGAGGAACAGAAAGCGATGGCCTTCCAAACGTGGAAAAAAGCACAAGCAGCTCTTGATGTGGCGAAGAAGTCTTTTGACCGGGTGCAGAAGTTGTTTGAAAATGATGTGGTTTCAGCGCAGAAACATGATGAGGCCGAGGCCAATTATAAGGCGATGTTAGCCACGGAGCAGGCAGCGAAGGCACAGTATGAGATGGCGAAGAACGGGGCGGAGAAGGAAGATAAATTGGCGGCCGAGGCTCAGGTGAACCGGGCGAGGGGGGCCGTGGAAGAAGTTAGTTCTTATATTAAGGAGACATTTTTGATTTCACCGATTTCGGGAGAGATTTCCGAACGTTACCCGAAGGTGGGAGAGTTGGTGGGGACGGGTTCCCCTGTGATGAGCGTGCTGGACTTGGAGGATATGTGGGTGGTTTTTAACGTGCGAGAGGATTTGTTGGGCGACTTGAAGATGGGAACTGTGTTCACGGGGTATATTCCCGCTTTGAACAATAAAGAGGTGCAGTTGAAAGTGACTCACATGAAGAATATGGGTACTTATGCCGCTTGGAGGGCCACGAAGACAACGGGGCAATATGATGCGAAGACTTTCGAGGTAAAGGCGGTTCCCTCGGAAAAGGTGGAGGGGTTGAGACCGGGGATGAGCGTGCTGAAAAGAGTTAAAAACTAAGAACTAAAAACTAAAAGTTTAAAGTTTAGAATTTAGAGTTTAAAGTGAAATTAGGAGCGTTGATTTGTGCGGTTGGAATCTAAAATCTAAAATTTAAAATCTAAAATTAATTTATGCGTGAGAATATAAGAGCTTTGGGGGTGTTGATGAAACGGGAGGTCCGGATGTTGGCAAAACGTCGGATCTACTGGTTTGTGATGATCTTCGCACCTTTATTTTGCTTTCTGTTTTTCATGGATTTATTGAAAGACGGGTTGCCGAAGAAGTTGCCTGTGGCTGTGGTGGATGAGGATAATACCACGACTTCCCGTTCTCTGGTGCGTTCGTTGAACACGTTTGCTCAGACGGACGTGGTGATGCGTACGGTGAATTTCAGCGAGGCCCGAGAAGCTTTGCAGCGAGGAGATGTTTACGGGATCTTTTATATCCCGGCAGACTTTCGGCGGGATGCGTCGACGGGGAAAGAGCCTGTGTTGTCGTTTTACACGAATGATACTTATTTTTTGGCGGGTTCTTTGTTATATAAAGATATGCGGAT
The DNA here is from genome assembly GCA_020743075.1 of Butyricimonas virosa. GTDB lineage: Bacteria > Bacteroidota > Bacteroidia > Bacteroidales > Marinifilaceae > Butyricimonas > Butyricimonas virosa_A. The sequence goes on from DYVS01000095.1 coordinate 4,364, forward strand.
GCAATCAAATTTGGCTAACGGGGCGGTTCAACAGACGTTATTGTTGGCGAAAGGCGAGGGAGGACCGTTGCTTGCAGCGAAATTAATGCCGATCGTGCTGGATACGCACCCGTTGAATAACCCGTGGTTGAGTTACGCTGTTTATTTGGCGAATTTCCTTTTACCGGCGTTTTTGTGTATGTTCGTGATGTTTACCACGGTGTACAGTATTAGCGAGGAGATTAAGCGGAGGACTTCAAGAGGGTGGTTGGAGGCGGGAAATGGTTCTATTATCGTGGCGTTGATGGGGAAACTTGTCCCACAGGCGTTGATTTTCACGGCCATGGGAATGCTTGCTCTTTCCATGTTATATGGGTATGCCCATTTCCCGTTGAATAGTGGATTTTTCCCGATGTTTTTGGCTATGGTACTGATGATTTTAGCCTCTCAGTGTTTTGCCCTGTTTGTTACGGGAATAACTCGTCGGAGTAGGATTGCGTTGAGTGCTTGTGCTTTGTGGGGCGTGTTGTCATTTTCAATATGCGGTTTTACATATCCGGTGCGTTCTATGCCGGAGTTGGCACAGATCGGGGCGAATTTGTTCCAGATGCGTCACTATTTTTTGATATATGTGGATCAGGCTTTAAATGGTATTCCGATGATATTTTCTTGGCAGAGTTACGCTGCATTGATAGTATATCTGTTCTTGCCGATTTTTATCCTGCCGAAGTTGAAGTTGGATTTGTTGGAGTTTAAGTATTTGCCATAGTAATCTAAAATCAAAAATCATTAAATCTAAAATTGATATGGTTTTTTGGACGGATATATATTATGTTTTTAAACGAGAGTTTTATGCGGTGTTTCGGGATCATGCCGTGCTGACTTTTTTCGTGGCATTGATGTTGGGGTACCCGGTGGTCTACACGTTTATATATAGTAATGAGGTGGCGAGGGAAGTGCCTGTGGCGGTGGTCGATCATTCGAAGTCAACGTTGAGCCGGGAGTTTATCCGGAATTGGGATGCCACGGCAAGCGTGGACGTGGTGGCCCGTTGTGAGGATATGGAGGCGGCGAAGTTGCTGATGTATAAAAAAGGTATTTACGGGATTCTTGAGATTCCCTCTGATTTTAGTAAGAACGTGGCCCGGGGGGAACAGGCTCACGTATCTCTTTATTGCGATATGGGAGCGTTGTTGAATTACAAGGCTTTGTTAACGGCAGGGACGGATGTTTCTTTGGCGATGGGGAAGAATATACAGGTGCAAGGAATGGAATATGCCACGGAGATCACAGAGCAGATTGCATCTTCTCCCGTACGGATTCAAGACGTGAAGTTGTTTAATCCGCAGGGAGGTTTCACTTCTTTTTTAATTCCGGCGGTGTTGATTCTGGTGGTACAGCAGTCGTTATTGTTGGGCGTGGGGACGATTACTGGGACGGAACGGGATCGGCGTCGGAGAGGTTTATTGTTACCTGCGAATAAGCATTTCCGTCGTCCGGCACGGGTAGTTTTAGGAAAAGCTTTTGCTTATTTGCCTATTTATTTCGTGATGAGTTATTGGGTGTTTTTCATCGTGCCTCGTTTGTTCGGGATGACCCAGGTGGGGGAACGGGGGGAACTGATATTGTTTTTGTTCCCATTCTTGCTGGCGTGTACCTTTTTTGCTATTACCATGTCGTTTTTTAGTCGTGAACGGGAAATGCCTTTCTTGATATTCGTGTTCACGTCTGTGCCGTTGATGTTTATTTCTGGAATTTCTTGGCCGAAGTCGGCAATCCCGGAATATTGGGTGTGGTTTGGAAAGTTGTTTCCTTCCTCGTTCGGTATTGATGGTTTCGTGAAAATTAATAATACAGGAGCCACGTTGTCAGAGGTGTTACCTGAATTTTGGGGGTTGTGTATATTGATGGTGTTTTATTTTATTGTGGCATGTTTGTTGTATAAAAGAGAGTGTAAAAAGTTAAAATTTAACATGGTTTAGTGATAAAATTGGAAATGATGAAAGGTGTTGTATTTTCTTTGCTTGGGTTGATTTTATTGATGTGTGCCTGTGGAAGTTCTAAAACAAAGCAGGAACGCGGTAAGACTACGGTGCAGGCCGATACGGTGAAAAGTTATCAGGGGGAATTGTCGATTATTTATCCGGGAAAGATCAAGGCGGCTTCTGAGGTAAAGTTGTCATTTCGGGTAGCCGGACCTATTCGGGCTGTGTTGCCGGAAGTGGGGGCATTCGTGAAGAAGGGAGAGCTGATCGCTGAGATTGATCCGAGAGATTACGAGATTCAACTTTCAGCGACGGAGGCGGAATATAATCAAGTGAAGGAGGAAGCCGGAAGGGTTATTGAGTTATATAACCGGGGGAGCGTTCCGGTGAATGACTACGATAAGGCCGTGGCCGGGATCAAGCAAATTACGGCAAAGTATAATGCCCATAAGAATGCATTGGCTGATACTCGTCTGATAGCACCTTTTGACGGGTATATTCAGAAAAAATATTATGATTCTCACGAGACGGTAGCTGCCGGTTACCCCGTGGTGTCTATGATTAATAGTAATTATTTTGACGTGGATATTGATATTCCGTCCAGTGATTTTGTACGACAAGATTTGTTTAAGTCGTTTTCTTGTGCGATTGACGTGTTCCCGGGACAAGTTTTCCCGTTAGAGCTAATTGAAATTACCCGGAAGGCGAACTTGAATCAGTTGTACCGGATGCGTCTGCGTCTGAAACCTGTGCCGGGAGTGGATATTGCGGCAGGGATGAGCGTGAACGTGACGATCGAGTATAACCCGAACGAGGAAGCGTTGACGGTGGTGCCGTTGTCCGCTATGTTCGAAGAAAACGGAGAATCTGCCGTGTGGGTATATAACCCGAAAACTCAAACTGTGACCAAGCGTGTTATCCAGTTGAAAAAGTTGTTGAAAACAGGTGAGTTGATTGTTTCCGAAGGATTGGCAGCCGGGGAGATCGTTGTGTCTGCCGGTGTGCATAGCTTGAAGGAAGGAATGTCGGTAGAATTATTAAAACCGGTTTCTAAAACAAATGTAGGGGGACTGTTGTAATGATAAATTTAGCGGATTATGCATTAAATAATAGGGCGCTGGTAAAGTTTTTTATTGCAGTGCTAGTGATTGGAGGTATTTTTGCCTTTAATTCGATGAGTAAGTTGGAGGATCCGGAAATCAAGGTAAAACAGGCGATGGTGGTTACGGTGTATCCCGGGGCCTCTGCTCATCAGGTGGAGTTGGAAGTGACGGATGTATTGGAGAAGTCGATTCGTTCGATGGGAGCCATCAGTAGTATAGAATCTAAATCCATGGCAGATATGTCATTGATCACGGTGGAATTGGAGAGTACGGTGAGTCCGGACGAGTTGGAGCAGAAATGGGATATCCTGCGTCGAAAGGTAACGAATGCACAGGCCCAAATGCCAGATGGAGTGCGTCCTTCCGTGGTGATGGATGATTTCGGGGACGTGTATGGAATGTTTTATGCCATAACGACCGACGGGGTGGGTGATGAGCAGTTGTTGGATTATGCCCAGTTGGTGAAACGAGAGTTGCAGGATATTGAGGGTGTGCGTCGTGTTGAGATCTATGGGAACCGAACCCCGTGTATCAATATCGAGATGATGCAGGATAAGATGGCGAATCTGGGAGTTCATCCGATGGAGGTGTTGTCCACGTTGAATAGCCAGAATAAGACCGTGTATCCCGGTTATTTTAATAGTGGGGATCAGCGTTTGCGGGTGGCTATTAATGATAGCTATAAATCGATAGAGGATATTAAGAATTTAATTATACAAGGACATGAGGATGATCAGTTGCGTTTGCGGGACATCGCTTCCATCACGGAAGGGTATGAAGACCCGGCTCGTAACAGGATGAAGTATGATGGCAGGCAAGCTTTCGGGTTGGCTGTTTCCATGGAAAAAGGGGGGAATATCATTACTTTGGGAGAGAAGGTGGATCGGGAGTTGCAGCAGTTGAAAGAGTCCCGGATTCCGGTGGGCGTTGATTTTCAGAAAGTGTTCTTTCAACCGGACCGGGTGAGGGAGGCTATTAATGTTTTCATGGTTAATTTGGTGGAATCCGTGGTAATCGTGATTCTGGTGCTGATGCTTACCATGGGGTTCCGGAGCGGGGTGATTATCGGTACGGGATTGGTGATTATCGTGTTGGGGTCGTTCGTGGTGCTTTATCTTTTTGACGGGACGTTGCAGCGGGTTTCGCTGGGATCGCTGATTGTTGCCATGGGAATGCTGGTGGACAACGCGATCGTGATTGTCGACGGGATACTGGTAGATTTGGAACGGGGCGTGAAGCGTCCGGCGGCGTTGACGAATATAGCGAAGAAGACGGCCATGCCTTTGTTGGGGGCCACGTTGATTGCCATATTGGCTTTCTTCCCGATTTTTATTTCCCCGGACACGACGGGAGAGTACGTGCGGGATTTGTTTATCGTGTTGGCGGTATCCTTGTTGTTGAGTTGGGTGTTGGCGTTGACGCATATCCCGATTCACGCGGATCATTCGTTGAAAGTGAAACCGAAAAAGGCGAGCGAGAATTTGTACGATAGTAAGATATACCGGTTGTTCCGGCAATTCCTTTCCTTTATGTTGTGGCATAAGTCCATGGCAATCGGGGTGGTAGTGGTTTTATTGGCGATTACTGCATTCTTGTATCGTTATATCCCGCAGGGGTTCTTCCCGGATTTGAGTTACACGCAGTTGTATATTGAATTTAAAATGCCGGAGGGTACCCGGGTGGAACGGGTCGAGTCGGATTTGGCGAAAATAGAAGATTATTTGTTGAGCCGACCGGAGGTTACTCATGTTACAACGAGTGTAGGCGGGACTCCGGCTCGTTATAATCTGGTACGTTCTATTGCGGAGCCAACGATGAGCTACGGGGAGTTGATAGTGGATTATACGACCCCGGAAGAGTTGAAGGCGTCGATGACCGAGATTCAGGATTACCTGACGGCTCATTATCCGGATGCTTACGTGCGGATGAAACGTTATAATTTGATGTACAAGAAGTACCCGATCGAGTTGATGTTCACGGGACCGGACCCGGCCGTGTTGAGAGAGTTGACGGAGAAAGCGGAACAGATCATGCGTGACGAGCCGGCTATCACCTTGGTGACGAATGATTGGGAACCGATGACTCCCACATTGATGGTGAATTATTACCAGCCGATAGCTCGTTCCGTGGGACTTTCTCGCTCGGATGTCGGTTTGTCGATGCTAGCGGCGACGGATGGTATGCCGGTGGGATCTTTTTACGAGGGAGTTCATGCAAAGCCTTTGTACATGAAGAGCGTGAATAGTGAGGGGGAGAAGGTGGAAGCGTTGGATAATATTCCCGTGTGGAGCGTGTTGCCTTCAACGGCGGCTTTGAACGAGGAGTCGTTGAAAGGATTGTTGATGGGAACAATGTCCGGGGAGGATTTGCTGGCTCAAAGTATCGGTTCTATTCCATTGAATCAGGCCACGCAAGGTATTTCTTTGAAATGGGAAGATCCTGTCGTGCGGCGTTATAACGGGCAGCGGGCAATGCGGGCGCAGTGTAATAATGTTTTGGGGTACACGGCAGAGAGTGCCCGGGCGTTGATCGCGGAGAAGGTGGATACGATTACTTTGCCCGAGGGCTACGCTAAGCAGTGGTTGGGAGAGCATAAGGCCAGCGGGGAGTCCATGAAATATTTATTTGGAAATATTCCGTTAGCTGTTATTTTGATGATCGCAATACTGATTATGTTGTTTAAGGATTTCCGCAAGCCGATTATTATTTTCTGTTGTTTACCTTTGGCTGCTATCGGGATCGTGCTGGGAATGTTAATCAGTGGTAAAGAGTTTGGTTTCGTGGCGATTGTCGGTGCGTTGGGATTAGTCGGGATGATGATTAAGAACGGAGTGGTACTACTAGATGAGATCGGGTTGCAGATTGCTTCCGGAAAGAGCCAGACACAGGCGTTGCTGGACTCTTCTTCTTCTCGTTTCCGTCCGGTGATGATGGCGTCATTGACGACGATATTGGGGATGATTCCGTTATTGGGTGATGATATGTTCGGTTCGATGGCCGTTACGATTATGGGGGGCTTGTTGGTAGGAACGGTGATCACGCTGGTGTTTATTCCCGTGTTGTACGCGATATTTTTTAAGGAAAGGAAAAATTAAATGTTATGAGATATTTGTTGATCATATTGCTGGTTATGGGTATTTCTCCTGTTCGGGGACAAATTTCGTTGAATTTGGAGACGTGCAGAGAGATGGCATTGGAGAGTAGTAAAAAGATGTCGATTGCCACGAAACAAGGTGAGAAAGCTGAATTTGAGCGAAAGGCTTATCGTGCGAATTTTTTGCCGAAGCTTTCGGCTACCGGGTTATATGCTTATATGCAGAAAAAGAGTTCGTTTACGATTGACGGGGGATATTTGCCAACGTTCGTACCGGGTGCCAATGGGGAGTTGGTTTATAATCTATATATTGATCCGACAACGAAACTTCCGGTGATGGGAAAGGATGGGTTGCCTTTGGCGAAAACATATGCGTTTATGCCGGATATTGAGTTGGAGTTAGGGTTACGAGGGGTTTATTCTGCGGGAGCGATGTTGGAGCAACCAATTTATATGGGAGGTAAGATTCGTTCAGCTTATCGTATGGCCACGATCGGGAAGGAGATGGCCGAGTTGAATAAGCAATATACCCGTGCGGAAGTAATTACCGAGGCGGACGAGGTTTATTGGCAATACGTGCGTCTAGTGGAATTAGTGACTTCTGCTCAGAAGTACAAGGCCGTGGTCAATGAGTTAGTGCGAAACTTGACGGATGCTTACGAAACGGGGATGGCTTCCCGGAATGACTTGTTGAAGGCGCAAGTAAAGTTGAACGAAGCCGAGTTGATGTTGCAAAAGGCGGAAAACGGGAAGGCATTGGCGGGGATGAATCTTTGTCGGGTGATTGGGATAGACCTTTATTCATCGATACAGGTAAGTGATTCTTTGTGCGGGGAGGTGACTCCGGGAGTGCTGAATGCCGGGGAGGGATTACAGCAACGTCCTGAATATAATTTGTTGGAGAAAGACGTGGAATTGAAGGAGAAACAGGTGGCATTGACTCGTTCCGATTTCTTGCCGGAAGTGGGAGTTTCCGCTTCTTATGGATTTTCTGGGGGAATATCTCTGAACGGACAGACGGAGGACGTGGCATCTTTTATGGCGATGGCTTCCGTGAAGATCCCGATTTATCATTGGGGGGAAGGCCGGGGAAAGATTAAAGCCATGAAGGCAGAACGGGAGATGAGCCGTTTGAAGAAAGAGGAGATGTCTCAAATGATGCTTCTGGAGATTGCACGAGCCCGCTATAATATCGAGGATTGCCACACAAGGGTTATACTGACCCGTAAATCGTTGGGTCAGGCAGAAGAGAATTTGGGGGTGAGCAAGAATCAGTATGAGGTGGGTATGGAGACGATCACGAACTATATGGAGGCTCAAGCGCAGTGGCAGAAGGCATGGAGTGATTGGATCGACGCGAAGGCCGAGTTGCGGTTGAGCGAGACGAGGTACTTGAAGGCGACGGGAAGACTGAATTGATTTATGATTTCCGATGTTAGATTTATGATTTGTTTTGCAAATAGCGGGAATAATTTTAACTTTACCGTGCCACGTAAAGGAGTAGCATCGTGCCCGATATAAAAGAAACAACAATAATTCGACTGTTAGAAACAGGTGACGAGAGGTGTATGAAGATGATGTTTGATACTTATTATCAAGCATTGTGTACGTATGTCATGCGTTATTTGATTTCGGTGGAAGATGCGGAGGATATTATTCAGACGGTGTTTATATCCTTGTGGAATAATAAGCGGGGACAAGTTTTTACGGGATCTTTGAGGGCTTATCTGTTCGGGGCGGTAAGTAAGGCTTCTTTGCAGTTTATGCGGGATCGGGAAAGGATGTATTTCGTGGAGATAGAGTTGCATATTGATGACTTTTTGGAAGAAATGTCTCGTGACGTGGAATTAGAGAAGATGAAGGAATATTTATATGCGGCTATTGAAGATTTGCCTGCTAACCCGAAAAAGGTTCTTACAGCGATTGTTTTTAATAATACTCCTTATAAGGTGGTTGCCGAGGAGATGGGGATTTCTGTGAATACCGTGAAAACATATTATGCAAGAGCACTTCAAGCGTTGCGTAAATCTCTTGATGGTAAGACATTTTGTCTTTTTTTCCTTTCGTTCTTTTCTTCTGAAAGATAAATTTTAATTTTTCTTCTTGATTTGTGTCACCCATTTTGAAGTTTTGGGAATATGTATAAAATTTATGAGACATGGAAGATAAGTCGATATTTGAATTAATTGCAGAATATAGTGCCGGAACGATTTCTCCTGTCGATGCGGAATTACTTCGTGAAAGGTTGGAGAGCGATGTGGATGCGATGCGCTTATTCCGAGAAATTCGGGAGAGTGAGAAGATGTTGAAATCAGTCCAGGCACATGAGAAAATAGACCTTCAAGTATCATGGAAACATCTTGAAGATTCTCTGGCTATCCAACCTCGAAAGGGGCGGTGGTTGTTGTGGACGATTGGTTCAGTGGTTGCTGCTTCTGTGGCGTTATTGCTGATGTTTGTTTTCCAGTTTACCCGACAAGCAGAACAGCCTGAAACGTTGGTGTCACAAATGGGTATTACTCCCGGTGGGGTGAAGGCAATTTTACAGTACGAGGATGGGAAAACGATAGATCTGACCTCTTCCACTTCTTCTCGTATTGTGACATCGGATGGTTTGGTGTTAGTGAATGATTCTTTAAAGGGGTTAAGGTTTGATCAAGGTGAATTGGAGAATCGACCAATGAAATATCATACGCTTGCAGTACCCGTTGGAGGCGAGTATCATTTCACGTTAGCGGATGGAACTCGGGTATGGATAAATTCTGCCTCTGAAGTGCGTTTCCCGAATTGTTTTTCCGGGGAAAGGAGGGAGATTTACGTGAAAGGGGAGGTTTATCTGGAGGTGGTTCGTGATGAGGAACACCCCTTTGTGGTACATGCCGGAGAAAATGAGGTGCGTGTGTTAGGGACGAGATTTAATCTAACCGCTTATCCGGATGAACAGAAGGTTGTCACGACGTTGGTGGAAGGAAGTGTCGAGTTTCGAAATGATCAGTCAAGTATTCGGTTGAAACCCGGAGAACAGTCCGTGTTGGATCGGGCCACGAACAAGCTAGAAAAACAGAAGGTTGACGTGTCTATTTACACATCTTGGGTTTCCGGTACATTTGAGTATGAGAGGATGTCGTTATTCGATATTACCCGGCAATTATCTCGTTGGTATGATGTGGAGTTTGTTTATGAAGCAGAAGAATTTCGAAATCATCCGTTTACGGGTATAGTGAAGCGGGATCAGTCGTTGGAAAATGTGTTGAAGAATATTGAAGAAACGACAAACATAAAATTTGATATATCAGAGAGAGTGATTATTATAAAAAGAGCGGAAAATGCAGCGAACATTTCCCGCTCGGGTAATTAATTTCATTGTTTTTAGTGGAAACAATTAATTTACAATTTTATGAAAAAAAATCGATTAAAAAAACTGCATTTTTTGAAAATTGCGGTTATGCGATGTGGTATGAACAAAAATGTATGGTTGTTGGGGCTATTTATGATGTTTAGTTTTTGGAACTACGCTTCTGCCCAAACGAAGAACGTGACGTTGAATGTAAAGGATATGCCTTTGCGTGAAGTTTTTAAAGAGGTCAAGGAACAGACCGGGGTAAAATTCATTTATAGCGAGATTGAAATTCAAAAAAGTTCTAACGTAACGCTTAAATTTGAGAATCTACCTTTAGAAACGGCTTTGGAAAGAATCTTTAAAAATCAGTCTTTCACGTTTGAGATTCAAGGGGATATTGTGGTTGTGAAACCTGCATCTCAAAAGAGTGTGGAGCCGGAAAAGAAAAAGATGAGGACGATAAAGGGGCAGGTTACTGATGAGAACGGGGAGCCTATTCCGGGGGCTAATATCTGGCTTAAAGGTACGACTACGGGAATTCCTTCGGATATGAATGGGAATTACACGCTTACCTTTGATGAGAAGTATAGCGTGGTTGTGGCTTCTTTCGTGGGATATAAATCGATCGAGATGAAAATTGAAAACCAAGAGGTGATTAATTTTAAGCTTGTTCCTGATGAGGAGACGATTGAAGAAGTGGTGGTGACCGGATACCAAACGATTTCAAAGGAGCGTAGTGCTGGTTCATATGACATGGTAAAAGGTGACGTAATTAGTAGTAAGGTGGGTTTGACCGGTGATATATTGCAAAGTATGGAAGGTTTGACTTCTGGTTTAAGTGTCAATTTAGGGGAAGGAGCTGATTCTTATGTGATACGAGGGATTACTTCCATAAATTCGAGTCGATCTCCTTTGTTTGTGGTGGATGGAGTCCCTTTGGAGAGTAGCCAAGTCGAGGCTTTATTGAATGGTAATGACATTGCTAGTATTACCTTGTTGAAAGATGCAACGGCAGCTTCTATTTGGGGGTCTCAGGCAGCCAATGGAGTTATGGTTATCACTACGAAAAAGGGAACCAAGGCAAGTCGATTAAAGATTTCCTATGACGGTTCATTTGCTTATACGGGTAAGCCTGATTACGGGTATCAACGTAAAATGAGTACTGCTATGTTTCTGAAGAATGCACAAGAGATGTTTGATCAGTATTCGTCCGTCTATTCTTATGAAGATGTAAAAAATTCTGTAGTGGGTTTGACTACTTATAATCCTGTAGTATATCCTCATGAACGATTAATGTATCGGTATCTGAATAAAGAGATTTCTGCAACAGAACGAGATCAAGCGTTTGCTCGGTTAATAGCTTCAAACGGGCGTAAGGCGTATGAAAAAAATTTTATGAGTAATAAGCTGATGACCCGTCATAGTATTTCTTTCAGTGGGGGAAGTGAGCGGCAGAATTTTTACCTTTCTTTGGGATATGTTGGGGATCAAGGGATTTCAAAAGATTGGCAGGATCGTATTTCTGTTAATGCCAAGCAGGAGTATATTTTTGCTCCTTGGATTAAATGGGATGTTACTGTCAATGCTTCGTATGGAAATAAGAAGACCCATTTATCCCCTTGGAAAGAAGAGTTTGCGGTTGATAAGATGTATTCTGGTTCTACTTATTATTCAGATTTCCCGTACGCGGTATTTTACAATTCATCAGGAGAGGCAATCGATTGGTCAGAGTATACCGTTTCTGCAGAAAAGAGGGAGCAGGTCGAGGCATTGACAGGTATGGATATGAGTTTTTACCCTATAAATGAATTTAATAGTACATCAAGCAAGACTGTCGATATGAATTTGCGTTTAAATACAGGACTTTCCATCGATGTGGTCAAGGGGTTACGTTATGAGGGACGTCTTCAGTATAGCCGCTTCCATTCCAAAACAGAAAATTATTATCCTGGTACCATGTGGAAAGTGCGGGAAGAAATTCTATGTGCCACTCCTGCCAATACATTGAAAAGTTTTCTGCCTGTTACCGGAGGAAATTTTATTTTGGATAATGCTTTAACTTCTGATTGGACTGTACGGAATCAGTTGTCATATAATGATGAATTCGAAGAAGGACGGCACCAACTGACAGCACTTTTGGGAACAGAGATTCGTGAATATAAAAAGACGGTTTATAGTAATTTTTTGAGAGGGTATGATATGCATACCATGCAGTATACGCCTTATGATGATTATAATTTGAACCGGGTGTCGGGAGCCATATTCGGTCATTCTGTAAATAATTTTAATACAAAGTATTACACGCAGAGTGAGGTGATGCGACGATATTTTTCTTTATATGCAAATGCGGCCTACACATTTAACTATAAATATACTCTGAATGCAAGTTTGCGTATAGATCAATCTAATTTATTCGGTAGTGATCCTAATAATCAATATAAACCGATTTGGGCAATAGGAGGGGCATGGAAAATATCTCAGGAGTCTTTTATGAAGGAAATAGGATGGTTGAATATGCTCAATTTGCGGGTGACGTACGGTTTTGCAGGTAATTCTCCCGAACCGGGTCAAGGGGGAAGCTATGATATTTTGTTAGCTACAAGTAGTTCCTTTTTTGAAACGAATGGTTTTATGATTACAACTCCTGCTAATGATAAAATTATTTGGGAAAAAACACGTACTTGGAATATCGGATTTGATACAGATTTATGGAATAGTCGATTGAGTGTATCTTTTGATTACTACGACAAAAAGACAACCGATCTTATCGGGACGATGATGTTGAATCCGACGAGTGGCTGGTTGTCTACTACGGGGAATTTAGGAGCATTAAGTAATAAAGGATTCGAAATAACAGTAAATAGTCTCAATATGGAGAGAGGAGATTTTAATTGGCACACGACTTTAACCTTGTCCCATAATGTAAATAAAATCACGAAATTAGATGTAGAGACACCATATACCGCACAAACCTTGGCCTATTCCAGCAGTAGAAATGTAGAAGGTTATCCAGTGAATTCCTTGTTTTCTTATCGTTATGCGGGGTTGAATAGTAAAGGAGAACCTCAGGCCTACGATAAAAAGGGAAATATTGTCTCTGGAACAGAAAGTTTTAATCTGGATGCCCAAGATGTTGTCTATAGCGGAACGACAGTCCCTAAGTTTTATGGCGGTTTAACCAATCGATTCGTTTATAAAAATTGGGAGTTTTCATTAATGTTTGTGTATAATCTGGGAAATAAGATGCGAAGAGATTGTGAGGATTTATATTACGGACGTCCACAGTCTAATTTGCTCAAGGATTTTGATAAACGTTGGAGAACTGCCGGGGATGAACAATATACTGATATTCCGGCTTGGACTCCTCAAAAAAATAGTAATGCGAATTACGACTTGTTTTATTTAAGTGACCGGAATATATTGGATGCTTCGTATATAAAATTACGTGATGTGTCGTTAAGCTATAAATTGCCGGCTTCAATTTGTCGGAAGATACAGCTGGAGAATGTTCGGGTTGTTTTGCAAGTTGGCAATTTATGGTATTGGGCTGCCAATAATGCAGGTATAGATCCGGAATATTATCAATTAGATACTTATAAAGATAGTCGTAAGGATAAATTCGGAGCGACTTATTCCGTTGGATTAAATATTAATTTTTAAGGGAAGGAATTATGAGAAATTTGTTTTATGTCTTGAATATATTAATCGGGATGTTCTTATTTTCCGGTTGTGATCATTTTTTGGATGAAGCACCTCGCGGGAATGCTATTGCGGAGACGGTGGAGGATTATGACAAAATGTTCAATGCGTCTACGATTATGAATATGTCTATTGCCGATTCTTATTATGCATACTGGAAAAATGATGAACTAATCTTCACGGAAGATTGTTACTCTACGGTAGTTCAGCTGACGAATTATCCGACTTCGATAAAGGCTGCCATCGAGTATCAGTATCATATTTATCGGGAGGATGAAAATTCTTTGGAATGGGAAAAGTGTTACAATCAGATCTATATTTTTAATGCAATTATAAATGGTATTATGCAGGCTCAGGGAGATGAAACTGAGAAAGAGTATTTGTTGGCAGAAGCTAGGGTTTCTCGTGCCTATATGCATTTTTTACTGGCACAATGGTTTGCGATGCCTTATAATGAAGCTACAGCCGAAACGGAATGGGCAATCCCGATTGTGAAAGAGGCAAATACGCAGACAAAAAAATATGATAGGGCTACTGTTAAGGAGCTGTATTCTTGGATTATTTCCGAGATGGAGGATGCTTGTCCTTTATTAAAAAAACGGGAAGAGCATCGGATGCGTTGTTATCAGGCAACGGGGCATGCTTTATTAGGGAAAGTATATTTTCAAATGGGTAAATATGAAAAAGCACTGGAGCCTTTACGTACGGCGTACGAACTCTTACAAGGAGATCCTAATGTTTATCTGACTGACCATAAAGTAAAGCAAGCTTCATACGGTTACAAGGAGATGGGAATGTTTGATATTATGTCCTATATTCCCTTCGTGTACAATGATAATGAAACATTGTATTGTAAATACAATCCAACCATGCGGAATTATTATTTGCCTTATTATAATATGGCTCCTACTGATTATTTGAAGCCTGAAATCTATCAATTATTTGATGAAGAAGATTTACGTCGTAACTTGATTAGTACTAAAAATGCGATGGGAGAGCCTTTACCCTATCCATATAGTGGAGCTTTGGGGGCTTATATGAATTTGGGATGTGCTTTGCCGGAGGTTTATTTAATGCTTGCCGAATGTGAAGCTCGTGCAGGTTTGGAAAGTGAGTCTCGTCGTATACTTGAAGAGTTCCGCGGTTATCGTTTATTGAGTGGATTTGAAATAATTCCTCAAAGCGTGCAAACAAAGAATGATTTAATTCGTTTCTGCGTGGAGGAGCAGACACGGGAGTTTGTGGGGACAGGGTATCGTTATTATAATGTTCGTCGGTTGTGGAATGATCCCTTGTTTCAAGATTGGAAGCCTATAACTCATACCGTAGGTAGTCAGGTTTATACTCTAGAAGAAACACAGCTTAAGACGGCTTATCCCGAGACCGTGTTGATATGGAACGAGGAATGGAGAAAATAGAGAGACTAGAGAGTTATTTTATTTCTTAATTGACGTGTGATGGTTAAATTTATTTTATTTTTATTGGGTGGTTTTCTGTTTGTTGCTTTTCAGCAGCAAACAGAAAAAGTGGCTAAATTGACCGGGAAAATATTAAATGCTTCTGCTGATTTTGTTGTCATTGGATACGAAGAAGAGCGGGATACTCTTTTCTTAGCTTCGGATGGTACATTTGCTTTTACGAAGGAGTTGGAATCGCCTGATATGTTTATGGTTTTAGTCCCTTCGTGTAGAGCTTATCCAGCTGTTTTCATGGAAAATGGGAAGGTATCTCATATTGAAATTGATGTCGATAGTCCTCAGGATGTACGGATCACGGGTGATTTGGAAGCAGTACATGATTACTTGGACAAACGTTATCTGGTATTGGTTGATTTAAAAAAGCGACCGGTGAGAGGTTTCAAAGAATATGAACGAATGGCATATCATGTTGTGGATTCTCTACTTGATGTTGTTCAAAAATTGGGAGATGAATGTTTTTATCGTTACGAGACAAAATATTTACGACAAACTGTAGATGTTCTGAAAACGGGTTATTTTAATATTTTAAGTACTTGCGGGGAAAAATTTGATAGTGATCCTGATTATAACATTTTCATGCAATCTATGGATTTAAATGACGAAGCTAATCTGAAAAATTCCAATATTTTTTATTATTTGCAATGGAAAGCATCCTGCCTTACTGGAAGTTCTGTATTAGATTATTATGAAATGTTGAAAGTGCTGCAGAAAGAAGTTCACAATCAACAAATAAGTAATAAACTGGCTTTCCAGTTAGCTCGTATATATTTAATGAGCGGTCGAAAGGAGCATGTTGAAGACGTTTACCGTATTGCTAAAGATTTGTTGGCAGAAGGATCACGTAAAGAAATAGATGATTTATATACAAACGTGACAAAATCTTTGAAAGTTAACTCTTTGGCTCCTGATTTTGAAATGGTGACGCCCGAAGGTAAGACTTTGAAATTTTCGGAGGTTTGGGGAAAAATAGTTTACATTGATATTTGGTCTACTTGGTGTGCCCCTTGTTGCAAGGAGATTCCTTACGTGGCGAAATTGGTGGAACACTATAAGAATAATTCGGAAATAGAGTTTATTAGTATTTCTTTAGATAAAAATCTCAAAGATTGGCAGAGTTTTTTGGAAAGTCATCGGCCTGGTTGGAAACAGTTTGTGATCCCGGAGAAGCAACAGCGTGCCTTTTTAAAACTTTATGGTATAAACGGTATCCCTCGCTTTATGGTTTTCACGAAAGAAGGACGGATCATTGATACGAATGCTCCTCGTCCTTCATCGGAAAATATAATGAATTATTTGGATGGGATTTTGAATCCTTGAGATGAGCATTTCCTGTTTAATGATTTGTAAATTAAATAGGAAGTCTTAAAAAGTTGGGAATTTTTCTATTGTAGTAGAAAAAAGCTGGGGAGAAATGTTCGCTTGAATATTTCTCCCCGGTTTTTTGATTTCTTCCTGCGGATGTCTGTTGGAAAATACACGATTGTATTGATAGGTCAAATTATTAGCTCGAATGGAAATTTGTGGTATGATTATCAATAAATGTGAAGATTCGTTTGTATTTATTCTTTATTATGGGTAATATTGTACAGTTCTGAGGATTCTTTGTTTATAAATTTAATACTTCATGTTATGAACATTCATAACTTAAAAACCGTTGCTTGTTATAATTCGAGATTGTTGTTGAGAAGTTGGATGTTCCGGCTGTTCTTGTTGTTGCTTTTTCTGATTATTATACTTTATCAGGTCTTGGCACAGACCAATATTTTTTATGGGATAAATAGTGGATTGGTGACATTATCGTCTTACTTTCCTCATGAAAATGCTTATCTATTCACAATCTTACAAATTGTACCCTTGATTTTTTTAGCCGGGTCTTTTCTTGGAAAGGAGAGGAAGATGGATTCGATGGACACGGTTTATTATCGTCCGGAGAGTAATGCGGACTACGTGGTGGGGATGATGCTGGGATTTGCGAAGACTTTTATGACAATGGCGGGGATTTCTCTTGTTATCGGGATGTTGTTACATATTTTCGCGAGTGAGTCTCCTTTTAATTTCTGGCTTTATCCTTTTTACTGGCTCACGATGATTTTTCCGGCTTTGGTATTTGCCTTGGGTTTCTCTTTCTTCATTCATACATGGGTTCGCCACCGGGGACTTAGTATATTGATTCTTTTGGTGGTATTTGGGGTGTTTCTGTTTCAGTTGGGTAAGGTGCGGGAAGGGCTTTTTGATCCGTTCGGGTTGTCTTTACCGAATGCTTTTTCTGAAGTGACGGGACATCCGGGAATGGCCCTTTATCTCATGCAGCGAGTTTGTTGGTTATTGGTGGGAATGGGATTTGCGGGATTGACCGTGTTGATGTTTCAACGCTTGCCGAATCGTCCGGTGAGCCGAAAGCGTGTGATGATCGTGGCGGTTGGTTGTTTGGGGCTGGGGGTACTATTTGGGGGAGTTGTCTATATGGCACGTGAGAACGTGGAGTGTGTTAGGGAACTTTATGCCGAAACTTATAATAAATATCAAAAATTTCCGAAAGGGAACGTGATTTCGAATACCTTGGAGGTGGAGCAAAAGGGAAATGTGCTGTCCGGGAAGAGTACCCTTCTTGTCAAAAATCAAGGGGGGCAGGAATTATCGGAAATTATTCTTTACCTGAACCCGGCTTTGGTGGTGTCCGCGATAAAAGAAGGTGAGACTGACGTGGCGTTTGAACGGGAGAATCAAGTGATTCGGGTTGCCCGGAGATTGTTACCCGGAGAGGAGGTGGAATTTACTGTGGAGTATCGTGGCGGGATTGATGAGCGGGTGTGTTATTTGGACGTGGATTTTGATAAATTATTTCAATTGCAGCCCATTCCCGGGCATAGTTCTACCGCGGGAAAGCGGTTTGCCTTTGTCGGGGATGATTTCACGGTGCTTACCCCGGAATGTCTTTGGTATCCGGTAGCCCAACCGTCGGTGAATCCAGCATCCCCGTATGATGTTTTGCCCGATTTTACTTCCTACTCGTTACAGGTGGCATCGACAGATGGGCAAACGGTTATTGCTCCCGGAAAGCGGGAGGCGAAAGAAGGGCGTGTCTGTTTTACTGGAGAAATTTCTTTACCCGGGATGGGTCTTTGTATCGGGAATTTTGAAAAATATGATGTTTTTGTTGACTCTACATTGTATGAGCTTTATCTTTTTGAGGGGCATGGTAAGCTTTTACAGGGATTCGAGGAGATTCGGGATTCAATTCCTGCTATCATTCGGGATGCCCGTTATAATGTGGAGGAGCGGATGGGGATCACGTATCCTTATTCTCAACTAACATTGGTGGAAACTCCAGTCTCTTTTTCCGGTTTTGCCCGTCCCAATAAAGGGGGAAGTGAGATGGCCCAGCCCGGTATGTTGTTTTTACCGGAACGGGGAATCGGGATGTGGAGTGATCATAAAGCGGGGGCAGCTTTTAAAAAACGCATGTTGCCTGAGATGTCATCTTTTTATAATTCTCCGGAGGATATGCTTAGTGCAGATTTGGTTAGTTCGTTGTCTTCGATGTTTTTGAATGAATATCGTTATAATGTAAACCAGGTAAAATTGTTGTTATATTCGGTAATATCCCCCTCTCTTTTGTGGAGTGGCGGGACAACGAGTGCAGGCAATTTATACACGATTAGCCCCATGTTTTATGAACAGACTATGGCATTGCATTCTGCGGAATATCCGGCAATTAATACGATATTGACCGATGCGTTAAAGAAGTCGAACACGTTCTTTGTCTCTTATACTGATAGGGACCAAGTTGAACGGTTTGCCGGACGTAGTGTGGGTGATCTTTTCCGTGATCGTTTGGATAACCCTTACGAGGCGGCGACTCTTTTACACGAGAGGACGAGTGAGTTATTGCGTTTGTTGAGTGTGAAGGATGTCCCTATGGAACAGATTTCAGAGTTTTTGGCGACATTCATTCGGGAAAATCGTTTCCGGCAGGTTGAATTTGACGAGATGAACCGGGAGTTTGTCGAAAAATTTGGTGTTGACTGGATGGATGTTTTGCCTCAATGGTATGAGAATCGTAAAATACCTGTTTTCTTTGTCAGAGATTTTAAGGTGGAAAATATTACCTCTCAAGAGAATGAAGGTGACGGCCTTTCTGTTGTTACGTCCTCGGGGAATTTCGTGATGCATGATTGGGATAATATGCCTTCCCGGGTATCGGTGAGTGTTTTTAATGACAGTGATATTGATGGTGTTGTTTCTTTCGAGACTCGGGAAATGATGTCTTCAGGGGGAATAAATATGCGTAGGCAGGGTAGTGGTGTTGAGAAAGTGTCTACTCGAAATTTTTTGATTAAAGCGGGAACCGGTAAACAGATTGCCGTGGTGATGAAAGGTATGTCGATCATGTTTAATACAAATATATTGAATAATCTTCCGACGAATTTCTTTATGTCGGGTATGCTGGGTAGATCAAAAACTACGGATACGACGGAGTTTGTAAAAGATTTGGATCGTTCTTATTTTATGCCGGTTCCCGGGGAAATTGTTGTGGATAACGAGGATGAAAATTTTAAATTAATTTCTCCTTCTTCCCGGAAACGGTTGAAAAATCTGATTTCTCCTTTGCAAGAATCGAAATATGAGTTGGGAACAAATCTTACGATAAGGGAAGGGGTTGAAGTTGTTCCGAAACATATGATTAATTCCCAGGCTTATGGATTGAATAAGTTGACTCACGCCTTTATGTTACAGGGAAGTAAGGCGACGATGGAATGGACGGCCCGGATTGAACGTGAAGGAGAGTACGAAATATTGGCGTATATTCCCCCGAAAGTTTTTGCGCATCGAATTGAGGAACAAGAGAGAGGTGGTAGGGGGAGTGGATTCTTTTCTATTTCAGTTTCTTCTGTGACAGAAACGGAGCCGGAAGAGATAAAACAGTATTACGTCGTGAATATTGGAGGGGAGAAGCAGGAGGTTTCCGCAGATGTAAAGGAACAGGTGGGATGGGTTTCCTTGGGGCTTTTTCAGTTGCCTGTCGGAGAATGTAAAATCGTGCTAACGGATCAAGGAAACAAGGATCAGGTACTTCTTGGCGATGCGATTAAGTGGGTCTATACGGGGAATAAATGATTTTATAGAAACTTTAACACGGCCTTTTGAGTATATATACTCGATTTAAAAGTTTATATATATGAATAAGACAGTGTTTTCGGTATTGAAGTGGGCTTCTGTTTCAGGAGTTTTACTTGTTGTGATGTCTTGTCGGAGGGCTACCCCGGGCTTGGAGATCTCGCAACTGGTGAAGACGGCAGAGGTGCAGAAGTATGATGGGGAGTGTAGTACGACCTATCCCGGGAAGATTAAGGCAGCTTCAGATGTACAGTTGGCCTTCCGGGTGGCGGGACCTATTCTACGTTTCAACGCTGAAGTGGGGGAGTTCGTGAAGAAAGGGGAAGTGTTGGCTGAGATAGATCCGAGGGATTACAAATTACAGTATGAGGCAACAAAAGCGGAGTACACGCAGGTGACGGAGGAAGCGGATCGGGTGATCGAGTTGTATCACCGGAAAAGTGTTCCCGTGAATGATTACGACAAGGCCGTGGCGGCAAAGCAGCGGATAGCCTCTTTGTATCATGCGAATCTGAATGCGTTGAACGATACGAAGTTGAAGGCTCCTTTTGATGGGTATGTCCAGAAAAAGTTTTTCGGTGCTCATGAGATTGTGAATACCGGGACTCCCGTGTTGTCGATGATTAATAATGATTACTACGAGGTAAATATTGATATTCCATCCAGTGATTTTATTCGCCGGGAGAGCTTTAAGGAGTTTTATTGCGAGGCGGATGTCTTCCCGGGTGTAAAGATCCCCTTGGAGTTACTGGATATAACACAACAAGCAAATTATAATCAACTTTTCCGGGTGCGTTTCCGGATGAAACCGGAGGAGAAATTGAATCTAGCGGCGGGCATGAGTGTCAGCGTGACCATTCGTTTCGAACCGGGACAGGAGGGGCTATCTATTATCCCAATCTCTTCCTTGTTTCAAAAAGAGGATAAGTCTTATGTATGGGTGTACGATACGGCCCAAACGACCGTGAAGATGAATCCCGTGAAAGTTGTCGAACTGGATAAAGACGGGCAAGTCATCGTGGAATCGGATTTGGCCTCGGGTACAAGAATCGTTTCTGCCGGAGTGAATGGTTTGAAGGAAGGGCAAAAAGTCCGTTTACTACCTCCCGTGTCCTCTTCTAATGTCGGCAAACTGCTTTAATTTTAGATTTTAAATTTTAGATTTTAGATTCCAGTTGCACATGGTTGCGCTGAGAGAATTTAAAACTTGTAACATTGCGAAGCAATTAAAATATGATGAATTTTACGGAATATGCTTTAAAGAATAGAGCTTTTGTCTACTTCTTTGTTTTCGTTTTGGTTGTTGGGGGGATATACTCGTTTTTCACGATGAGTAAGTTGGAGGATCCGGCGATAACCGTGAAGCAGGCTATGGTGGTGACGGCCTATCCGGGAGCTTCTGCCTATCAAGTGGAGCTGGAAGTGACGGATGTATTGGAGAAGGCAATTCGTTCGATGGGAGACTTGGATCATGTTTCCTCTCGTTCGATGGATGACGTGTCGGAGATTATGGTAGAATTGAGTAGTACGGTCCCCTTGGCGGAGTTGCAACAGAAGTGGGATATATTGAGACGTAAAGTCATGGGAGTACAAGCTCAGCTACCGGATGGGGCCCAACCTTCCATCGTGATGGATGACTTCGGGGACGTGTACGGGATGTTTTATGCCATGACGTCCGATGGTTTTGATTATCAGGAAATGTCGGATTATGCTGAACTGGTTCGTCGTTCCGTGTTGGATATTGACGGGGTGAGCAGTGTGGATGTATATGGAGAACGTCAGTCCTGTATAAACGTGGAGTTTTTGGAGGATAAGATGGCTAACATGGGCGTGCATCCGGCAGAGATAATCATGACCCTGAACGGGCAGAATAAAACGGTTTACTCCGGTTATTTCGATAGTGGGGAAAAACGGGTTCGGGTGAACGTGAATGGAGCTTATAAGGAGATCGAGGATATTCGCAACCTGCTGATCAAGGGACACGAACAGGATCAAATCCGGTTGTCGGATGTGGCCCGTGTCACGAAAGGTTACGTGAAACCGGAGCGGGAAGGCTTGTTATATGATACCTTGCCGGCGATAGCGATTTCGATTGCCATGGAGGAAGGCGGGAATATCCTTCAACTGGGAAAGAAGGTAGATGCCAAATTGGCCGAGTTGAAAGAAGATATTATTCCGGCGGGGATTGATTTTCAAAAGGTATTTTTTCAACCGGCACGGGTGAAGAGTGCTATCAACGTGTTCATGGTGAACTTGATCGAATCGGTGGTTATCGTGATCTTGGTGGTCATGCTTTTCATGGGATTCCGGAGCGGGTATATCATAGGGGCCGGTCTGGTGATTGTTGTATTGGGCTCGTTGCTCGTGTTGTACATGATGCATGGGACATTGCAACGAGTTTCGTTGGCCTCGTTTATTGTGGCGATGGGAATGCTGGTGGATAATGCTATCGTGATCACGGATGGGATTCTCGTGGACCTAAAGAAGGGGATTCCCAAGCCGGCAGCCTTGGTGAATATCACGAAGAAGACTGCTTGGCCTTTGCTGGGAGCGACTACAATCGGGATTCTGACTTTCTTGCCTATATTTCTATCTCCTGATACCACGGGAGAGTATGTCCGGGATTTGTTTATCGTTCTGGCCGTGTCTTTGTGGTTGAGCTGGATTCTTGCCCTAGCGTATGTTCCTATACAGGCGGACCGGGGATTAAGAGTGAAGCCGGGAGAGGTGGAAGATGAAACGAAAATGTACGATACCCGGGTATATAGGGCTTTCCGGAATACGTTACAGTTTTCCGTGCGTCATCGGGTATGGGTGATTGGTGGAATTGTTCTGTTACTGGTTGTTAGTATGTATCTGTTCCGGTTCGTGCAACAGGGATTTTTCCCGGACTTGAGTTATAATCAGTTGTATATAGAATATAAAATGCCTTATGGGACGAATCCCCAGACGGTGAAACGGGATTTGGCTTCTATCGAGGAATATTTAACTAGTCGTCCGGAGATTACGGCTGTTACGACTAGTTTGGGAGGAACGCCTTCCCGGTATAATCTCGTACGAACGGTGGCAGAACCCGCTTTAAGTTACGGGGAGTTAATCGTGGATTTTACTTCTCCCGAGACATTGAAGTCGAATATCGATTCATTACAGGTATATCTTTCGGAGCGTTACCCGGAGGCATATGTCCGGATGAAGCAATATAATTTGATGTATATGGATTATCCGGTACAATTTATGATTACCGGTCCGGATCCTGCCGTGTTGAAACGTTTGTGCGGGGAGGTGGAGGAGTTGATGAATGAGGATTCCACGACGATGTTGGTGACGAATGACTGGGGACCGATGACGCCCGTGCTGAACGTGGATTATTATCAGCCGATAGCCCGCGTGGCGAACCTTTCCCGGGAGGATGTCGGGTTGGCTTTACTGGCCACCACGGATGGGTTGCCTGTCGGGTCGTATTACGAGGGAGAGCATGATTTGCCGATTTATATTAAAAGTATGGGTAAAGACGGGTTACGTCCGGGGCGCTTGAATAATGTTCCCGTATGGAGCCTCGTGCCTTCGACGAATATGTTGAGTCTGGAGGCCGTGAAGGAGTTGATGATGGGAATGATTTCGACGGATGAGGTGATGACTGCCGTCGTGGGTTCTACTCCTTTGAATCAAGCGACAAACGGGATCACTGCTTCATGGGAGGTCCCGGTAGTTAGGCGGTATAACGGGCAGCGATCTATATCGGCACAGTGTAATAACGCACCCGGCTATACGGCAAATGACGTGCGGAATAGTTTGCTGCCCAAAATTGAAAAGTTGAATATTCCACCCGGTTATTCCACGGAATGGCAAGGGGAGTATTTGGCAAGCACGCAATCCAAACAGTATTTGTTTAAAAATATACCGTTGGGAATTGTTTTGGTGCTAGCTATCCTGATCGCTTTATTCAAGGATTTCAAGAAGCCGCTGATGATTATTCTTTGTTTACCCTTGGCGATTATCGGGGTTGTTTTGGGAATGTTGTTGGCCGGTAAGGAATTCGGGTTTGTGGCTATCGTTGGAGCCTTGGGATTGGTCGGAATGATGATTAAAAACGGGGTGGTATTGGTAGACGAGGTGGATATACAGATTCGATCGGGGAAAGATCGTTTCCTGGCTCTTTTGGATGCTTCTTCCTCTCGTTTACGTCCGGTCTTCTTGGCGGCGATGACTACGATCTTGGGGATGATACCCTTGATTAATGATGATATGTTCGGGGCTTTGGCCGTGACGATTATGGGCGGATTGTTTATCGGTACGGTGATTACTCTGGTGATTTTGCCGGTGTTCTATTCGTTGTTCTTTAAAATCAAAGCTGATTAATTTATGATTTTAGATTTTAAATTTTACACTATGCGTTTTATTATATTATCAATCGGGTTGTTATTGGCTTTCGCTCCTTCACGTGCCCAGCGGCAGTTGGACTTAAAGCAATGCAGAGAGATGGCTCTTGAATATAGCAAACAATTGGCTATCGCGGAAAAGCAAAAAGAGAAGGCCGTGTGGACCAAGAAAGAATACGGGGCCAATTATTTGCCGAAACTTTCCGCATCGGGCTTTTATCTGTATCATCAGAAAAAGCAGGAATACAAATTAAGCGGGGGGTATCTGCCGACTTACGTGCCTGGTGCTGACGGGAAATTGCAACCCAATGTTGTCATCGGTGCTGACGGAAAACCCGTGATGGGGACGGATGGAAAACCGGTCTTTCATGAATATGCTTTTCTACCGGATATCCCGTTGACGCTTTCTTTGAGAGGGGTATATATGGCATCGGTTCAATTGCAACAACCTTTGTTTATGGGGGGGAAAATCCGGGCGGCACATCAGGCTGCTAAATTTGGGGAAGAGCTTGCCGAGGAAAATATTCGGTTGAATCGTTCGGAAGTGCTTGTCGAATTGGAACAGGCTTACTGGCAATGTGTCCGGGTACAGGAATTGGTGTTGGTTGCCCGGAAATACAAGTCGGTGGTGAACGAGTTGGTGAAGAACTTGGAAGATGCTCAGCAGGCGGGGATGGCCCCGTTGAATGATGTGTTGAAAGCTCAGGTGAAATATAATGATGCCTTGTTACAACTGCAACAAGCGGAACATGGAAAGCAGTTGGCTCAAATGAATCTTTGTCGTTTGGTGGGATTGGATTTGAATACCGAATTGGTACTGACCGATTCACTATCGGCCACGATAATGCCCGGTGTGCTGGCGTTGCCGGACGGGCTGGAACAAAGGCCGGATTATAACATGTTGGAGAAACAGGTGGAGATGAAACGGAAGGAGATAAACGTGACCCGTGCCGATTTCCTGCCTCAAGTGGGTGTTTCCGCGGGTTACGGTTATGGCGGTGGCTTGAAACTGAATGGTGACGATTCCAATTCCGGTTCTTTTAGTGCAATGGCGTCCGTGGCAATACCTATTTTCAACTGGGGAGAGGGACGGAATAAAGTTCGGGTGGTGAAGGCCGAGGAAGAAATGAGTCGCTTGAATAAAGAGCGATTGGGTGAAATGATGCAATTGGAAATAGCCGGAAGTCGTTTTAAGCTGAATGATGCCCAAACCCGGATACGTTTGACGGAATCTGCCTTGGAGCAGGCAAAGGAAAATCTGAGAGTGTCCGAGGATCAGTATGAGGTAGGAATGGAAAATCTGACAAACTTATTGGAGGCTCAGGCCCAATGGCAACAGGCTTGGAGCGAATGGGTGGATGCGAAGGCCGCTTTGAAATTGTGTGAATCGGAATACCTGAAGGCGATAGGAAAACTCGAATAATTTTAGATTTTAGATTTTAGATTTCCACCCACGAAGTCCACGCTTTTTAATCATAAATCATAATTCGTAAATCATAAATCGTAAATGAAAAAGGTTGGTTTGATTTTATTGGGGATATTGATGGCGGTGGGTGTTTCTGCCGAGGTGAAGAAGATCAAGGGAACGGGGTATCTTGTGGTGCATGATCGTCAGGCGGATCAGCCGTTTACCCGTGTTTCCGTTCAACAGTCGATCACCTTGTATGTATCACAAGGAAAAACGGAAGGGATTACCGTGGAGGCGGATGATAATATTATTCCTTATATAAAAACGGAGATAAAGAACGGGCAATTGAATATTTTCCTTGACCCGGAAGTGATTGTTCGGGGATATACGGCAATGAATGTTTCCGTGTCCATGCCTATTATCACGGATATAAACGTGGCAGCAGCCGGGCGTTTGGAAGGAAGTTCGCCTTTTACCGTGAATAAACTGGAAATCGTGGCATCCGGTGCAGGGAGCGTGAAGTTGGAGGTGAAAGGAAGTGAAGTTGACGTGGAAGCATCCGGCGCTGCAAGACTAGAACTTAAAGGTGAGGTGGAGCAGTTTGATCTGGAAATGTCTTCCGCTGCCACGCTGAAAGCTTGGGAATTGCGTGTGAAAAATTGTGATGCCGAAATTAGCGGGGCTGCCAAGGCAGAAGTTTCCATTTCCGGGCAGTTGGAGGCAGAGATTTCTTCGGCTGGCATTCTAATCTATGATGGGAATCCGCGGATTACCAAACAAAACGTGACCGGGCGGGGAACTTTGGTAAAAAGAAGATAGGATAAATGCGATTTTGTGCAGTTTTTTATACCTTTACATCAGGGGGTAGTTGGCCATATACGGCTTATAAAGATAAAAACTGTAGCAAATGAATAAACGTGATCGATTGATAGGAGTGTTGTTGATATTGTCTGTACTTTTCTTTCAATATTTATGGCTACTCCTTTCCGTGTTGTTGCTTGTTGTTCTGGGTATTTTGATTTTTGATACCCGGTATGATCGTTACGCTTTAGTCATGGTGGTTCTCGTGATGCTCTTGTATTTGAGTACAAAGTTTATGTTTTACGAGACCTATCTGGTGCCCACGAAATCGATGTTGCCCGCACTGAATAGTAATGTGACCGTGCAGGGCGAGAAGTGGCGGTATGGTGGTATCTATCTTTCGGCTGTCGAGGAATGGCCTTTGGTCACGATGTTCACGCGTTCCAGTAAATACCGTACCGGTAAGTTTGCGGCAAAGGACCGGATAAAAATGATCGGTTTTTGGAAACCCAAGAAAAATGATATTTTGGCGTATTATGCTCCTGTGGATTCCTCCCGGATTCACATCGAGCGGTGCATCGGTTTGCCGGGTGATGTCGTCTCCGTGGAGGAGGGACGTGCTGTCATTAACGGGAAAGAGCGAGAGGAGGACAAAACGTTGAGTTTGCGTTATATGGCTTATTTTTCGGACTATATGAGATTCCGGGAGGCGTGTAAAGAGTTGTCATTGTTTATGAATTCGGATGATTATTCGGTTTCTGAAGATGCCGTGTATATGTCGCTTGATAAAACAATGTTAGATCGTCTTCGTCAAGGAGGGGTGGTCGATAGTCTTGTGTTCCGTCAACGCGGGGAAACCCGGCGGAAAGTGTTTCTCGCGGATTCCTGCGGATGGAGTTTCCGGCATTGGGGGCCTTACAAGTTGCCTTACAAGGGGATGAGAATCGAGTTGACTCTAGAGAACCGGATGTTATACGGTTCTCTGCTGCGGGGACCGGAATGTGTTGCCGATCCGGATAAATTGACTTCCTATGTTTTTCAAAAAGATTATTACTTCATGTTGGGCGATAACCGGGGCAATTCATTGGATTCCCGTTTTCTCGGGCCGATTCCCTCTTGCTGTATCGAGGCAAGGATTTTACATGATGATTAGTATGGGGGTGAGAGTCTTGTTTTTTCGCACGTTCGGAACACGCGGGTAAGTAATGATTTGTCCCCCAAAAAGCGGAATTCGGATAGGATTTATTTCTGATCCTGTTAAAATAATTGTATTAAACAGTTATCATACATTTACCCTCTTGTTAATGTATACTATATAAGTATAATTGTTCGTTATTTTAATAGGAGGGGAATAGGGGCGGAATGGGAGGGGAATGGGAGCGGCTCACTCTGAAATGGCAATTTGATCATATAGTGATAACATTATTTTACATTAGATGGGACAAAATTTTTTCATCTCACCTCTGCATTTTTAAATGTAAAAAGTGAAAAGCGGATAGGGAGCTACCTGCAAATACAAACTGAATTTTGAGGACTCTCCCGTGTGAATTAGTTTTCTATCCCTAGTAATAACCTAGATTTTGCCTGCACGAATTTTGGGATAATCCGGCGAGGGGTACCCGTGTCGAGACTTCTACTGCTCCGACTATTCATGACCGGAGTGGCAATCGCATCCTGCGTGATGAGTTGAAGGGTTGCAGCCAGCAAGGGTTCTTCTTTATCTCCTAGTTGGTGTTGATGGTGAAATTGTTCCAAGATGGGGAACATGGGGGGGATACCGCCTTTGACGGATTCTCCCCGACTGTTTCTGTATTCCGTGGAGATCAACATGATATTCCAGTTCTGTAAGTCTTTGTCGTTAGGCGTGTAGATGATTCCACCCATATTTTTCCCCATGGTAATGTCGCCAACGACGTTTACTTCCATGTATGGGGATAAGGCACTGATCAGCATTTCGGCGGCTGATGCGGTCACTTTACTCGTGATCACCCACAGGCGTTTCAAGTTTAGACGGGAGTCAAGGGGCACCGTTTTGTCAAAATGTTCTTCCAACCGGGCGGGATCGTCGGCGTATTTTTCCTGATATGCTTTATTCCAGCTTTTGTGAATAAGCAGTTCTTCGTTTTCCACGACTTCTTCCGGGGCGAGAAGTGAACATAGTTGTTTTACAGCAAAAATGTACCCGCCTTGATTATATCGTAAATCCAAAATAAATTCGTCAATATTGGCTGATTTTAAGGTTTGGAACACGTTGTTCAGTTGTGCCAGCGACGTGTTACCGCGGAACACGAAATCCGTGTAGATCATGTACCCGATTGTTTGGTTCTCCAAGGGAATCAACCCGTAATCAAGTACCGGATCGATCGTGTATGTTTGGGCGGTCAGCTTTTTCGTTTCGTACGGTTCTGATACTTCATCGTTTGATAGCCCGAGAGAAAGCTGGGATGCGTAGTACAAATTTGTGTAATTTTCCGTCGTGATCCTTTCCCCGTCCATGTGAGTGATCAGGTCTCCCCGTTTTAGTCCTGCTTTTGCTGCTGGAGAATTCGGGTAAACGAAATTGACATCCGCGAATATGTAGCCCTCTTTCTCCCAGAAAGTCAAGTTGTAGCCAAAACCTTCGTCATACCCGGAGGCGTCGGCAATTTCTCCCAAACCTTTGGAACTCGTGATGCGTGACCATTGGTCCTCGGGGTATTTCATGGTAGCGAAATATTCCGCTGGGTTACTATCTGGATCAATGTTTTTGTCCTTGACTTCATCCGCCCAAAAGTATTGGTCGGTCATTTTGTCTTTCGTGAACGTGTTAATCCGGACATACGAGTAAGGGCCCGGAGTAGGGCTTACTCCGCGTGAATCCTCACAACTTGATAGGAATCCTGCTAAAATCGAAAAGAAGAATAGTCTATACATAAGTTTATGTCTGATAGTAAACTACAATATTACGAATTTTTAATGGATTTCCGTATGCGATTTTGAATAAAAAGTTTTTGATGATATTGCATATTTATTCAATATAACTGTTTCGATCGTTTTCTTCATGTTTTAGAGATGGTGAAATTAGTACGTTTTCTTCGTGTAATGCTTGTGGCATTTGGAATGAGTGGCACTTTGCTTGTTGTTTTTATTTCATGTAATATATTGTTTGATTGTTTGCTGGTGGTGGGTGTCAAGGCGTTTTCTTTTCTTTCGGTGAAAAAAATGAGAAAATATTTGTTTTTGCCGCATGTTAATGCATATATTTGTATGGTGAATAAATAAATATGCACAATGAGTAACCAAAAAGAATTTGAATGATTTAGATTAAATTGTAAAAAGATGAAGATTGAAGTTGTAGTTGCATCCGAGAAACACCTGTCATACGTGACAGCGATAAACGATGCGATTGATCAGGCTGCAAAAGCAAGAGGTACTGGTATAGCCAGAAGAACGGACGAGTATATTGCCGATAAAATCCGAAACGGGAAGGCAATTATCGCTCTGAATCGAGAGGAGTTCGTGGGCTTCTGTTATATTGAATCATGGGGGCATCAGAAATTCGTGGCAAACTCCGGGTTGATCGTGGTACCGGCCTACCGGGGATTGGGAGTGGCAAAACAAATAAAGGAGGCTGCTTTTCATCTGTCGCGAAGGCGATTCCCGCAAGCAAAGCTTTTCGGCTTGACAACTGGTGAGCAGGTGATGCGAATCAATACTTCATTGGGTTACGTGCCTGTTACTTTTGCCAAACTCACGGATGACGAGGAGTTTTGGGCCGGATGCAAGTCTTGCGTGAATTATGACATATTGCAACGGACGAACATGACCAAGTGTCTTTGTACCGGGATGATTTATGATCCGGAGGTAGTGGCCAGACAACAGGCGGCGGCTAAAAAGGTGGCTAAGGGGAGGTCATTGCCTTTGTTCAAGCATCTGCGTCATGTTGTGGGGTCCACGTTGGCGGTTTGCGGGTTACCGATTTCTCGCTCTGCCATGAAACATACGGCAAATTTGTAACTTGTAATTTATATTCATGAAAAAAGTAGTTTTAGCATATAGCGGGGGATTAGATACCTCTTACTGTGTCAAGTACCTGAGCGAGGAAATGGGGCTTGAGGTTTACACGGCATTGGCGAATACCGGGGGATTTACCCCCGGTGAGCTGGCCGGGATCGAGGAAAAGGCGTATGCCTTGGGGGCGAAGAAACACGTGACACTGGATGTCACGGGGGAATATTACGAGAAATGTATTAAATACATGATTTTCGGGAATGTTTTGCGTAACAAGACTTACCCGGTATCGGTCAGCTCCGAACGTACTTTCCAAGCGTTGGCTATCGTTCGTTACGCGAAGGAGATCGGGGCGGACGGCTTGGCTCATGGAAGTACGGGGGCCGGGAATGACCAGGTTCGTTTTGATCTTTGTTTTTCCGTGTTTGCCCCGGAAATGGAAATTATAACCCCGACTCGTGATTTGAAACTGAGCCGGGAAGAGGAAATTGCCTATTTGAAATCGAAAGGTGTGGAGCGGGATTGGTCCAAAATGGCTTATTCCATCAACAAAGGACTTTGGGGAACCTCGGTGGGAGGGAAAGAAACATTGAATTCATGGGAGTATATTCCGGGAGAGGCTTATCCTTCTTCTTTGGAGAAGGAGGGCGAAGAGGAGTTAATCTTGTCGTTTGAACGGGGAGAGTTATGCCGGGTAAATGGTGAATGTTACACGGATAAAATCGAGGCTATCCGCCGGGTGGAGGCTTTGGCCTCTGCTTGGGCAATCGGTCGTGACACCCACGTGGGGGACACGATTGTGGGGATTAAAGGACGTGTCGGTTTCGAGGCGGCTGCTCCGTTGATGATTATTAAAGCTCATGAATTACTGGAAAAACATACGCTCACGAAATGGCAGATGTATTGGAAGGAACAACTGGCCAACTGGTACGGGATGTTTTTACACGAGGCCATGTACGGGGAACCTGTTATGCGGAATATCGAGAGTTTCTTAAAAGATACACAACGATACGTTTCGGGTGACGTGCGGGTTCTGATGCGTCCCTATTGTTTCGAATTGTTGGGAGTGCGGTCAGATCATGATCTGATGGATGCCACGTTTGCTTGTTACGGGGAGGAGAACAAGGCTTGGACGGCAGAGGATGTGAAGGGTTTTACCCGGATGTTGTCGATGCCTTTGCGGGTTTATCATGCGGTGAACGAGAAGAGCAAGGAGGAGTTATGATCAGAGTGGGCATTGCCGGGGCTGCCGGTTACACCGCGGGGGAATTGATCCGCATATTAATTTCTCATCCGCAAGTGGAATTACGTTATTTACAGAGTGAATCGCACCGGGGAGAGCCTGTCGGACGGGTTCATCGGGATTTGATTTACATGAATTTGAAGTTTTCCGATTTGGATTTGACGGATATTGATGTTCTTTTCCTGTGCATGGGACACGGGATGTCGGCCCAATTTTTAGAACGGCATCCGGTTCCGGCATCCGTGCGAATCATTGATTTGAGTCATGATTTCCGGTTAAAGTCAAATGCCGGGGATTTTGTTTACGGTTTGCCGGAGCTGAATCGGGAGCGGATACGAGGAGCTTGGCACGTGGCGAATCCGGGATGTTTTGCGACGGCAATAGAATTGGGGTTGCTACCGTTGGCGAAGAGCGGTTTGCTACCTGCCCACGTGTCGGTCTTCGGGATTACAGGGGCGACGGGTGCGGGACAGAAACCGACGGAAGAGACGCATTATAGTCATCGGGCGCAGAATCTTTCGGTTTATAAAGTTTTTTCTCACCAGCATTTGGCTGAAATACGGGAAACTTTGGCCGGGCAGGATGAAGATGTGCAGGCGGATATTGCTTTTGTTCCGGTGCGCGGGTGTCATGCCCGGGGGATCATGGTAAATGCGGTTTTCGCAAGTGAACGGGATTTGTCGGAAATTCGATCTATGTATGCTGCTTGTTACGAGGGACATCCTTTCACGGTGATGAGTGACGAGCCTGTTTATTTGAAACAGGTAGTGAATACGAATTATTGTTTTGTTCATGTCGAACAGCAGGATCGTAACGTGTTAGTGACTTCCGTGATTGATAACCTGTTAAAGGGGGCATCCGGGCAGGCTGTGCAGAATATGAACCTGATGTTCGGACTGGAAGAAACAGCGGGTTTGGGTTTGAAAGCCAGTTATTTTTAATTTATTCGAGTATGTTTGATGTTTATAATTTATTGGATATAGAGCCGGTCAAGGCGGAGAAAGCCTATTTCTGGGATCGTGAAGGAAATAAATACCTTGATTTTTACGGGGGACACGCTGTTATTTCGATCGGACATTCCCATCCGCATTACGTGGAGTTGGTGACGGGGCAATTGAATCGTATCGGGTTTTATTCAAATGCCGTGAAGAATCATTTGCAGGAGGAGTTGGAGCGGAAGTTACGGGAGCTTTCCGGTTGTACGGATTATAATTTGTTTCTTTGTAACAGTGGGGCGGAGGCTAACGAGAATGCCTTGAAACTGTCTTCTTTTATTACGGGGCGTTCGAAAATACTGGCCATGCACGCTGCCTTTCACGGGCGTACGAGCGGGGCGGTTGCCATCACGGATAACCCGACAATACAGGCACCTTGGAACAGGGGGCATCAAGTGACATTTATCGATTTGAATGACGTGGAGACTTTGAAACGGGAGTTGTCCGGGGAGGAATACGCGGCTGTCATCGTGGAGGGAATTCAAGGTGTCGGGGGAATCCGGATTCCGACAGGGGAGTTTCTGTGGGAGGCTCGCGAGGTTTGTGATCACACAGGTACATTGTTGATTTTGGATGAAATCCAGTCAGGCTACGGGCGGAGCGGGAAATTCTTTGCTTATCAGTACGCGGGGATCGAGCCGGACGTGATCACTATGGCGAAAGGAATGGGCAACGGATTCCCGGTAGCCGGAGTATTGATTCGCAAGTCGATCAAGGCGGAGAAGGGGATGTTGGGAACCACATTCGGGGGAAATCATTTGGCTTGTGCGGCTGGGATTGCCGTCTTGGATGTGATCAAGGACGAGCAATTGGTGGAAAATGCCGATCGTGTCGGTGGGTATCTGATGGAGCGATTAAAAGTTTTGAACGGGGTGATTGAAGTTCGGGGAAAGGGATTGATGGTTGGGGTGGATATTGATATTCCTCATTCGATTTTCCGTCGTCGTTTGTTGGCGAATCAACACGTGATCACGGGAAATAGCGGGAAAAACACCTTGCGTTTATTGCCCCCGTTGTGTATTACTCGGGAGGAAGTTGATGAGTTTGTCGCTCGGTTTAAACAAGTAATGAATTAACAGATGAAATGTAAAGTCATAAAAATCGGGGGTGCCTTGATCGAGGATGCGGGACTGCTGAGCCGGTTGTGCCGGAAGTTCGCATCGATGACTTCTCCTTTTGTTATCGTGCATGGTGGCGGGACTTTTGCCGGGCAGCTTGCGGAACGATTGGGGATTCCCCGCAAAATGATTGATGGGAGGCGGGTGACCGATCGGGAGACTCTGGAAGTCACGGTGATGGTTTATGCCGGGTGGGTCAACAAAACGTTGGTTGCTCGTTTGCAGGCTTTGGGGGTGAATGCTTGTGGACTTTCCGGGTGCGACCTGAATCTGGTGCAAGCTGATCGGCGGGAAGGGCAGAGTATTGATTGGGGGTACGTGGGGGATGTCCGACTGGTGCGTATGGGGACTCTCGAATTATTGTTACAGGCCAGGGTGGTACCTGTTATTTCTCCGATCACGCACGACGGGAAGGGTGTGTTGTTGAATTCTAACGCAGATGGGATTGCGGCGGCGGTGGCAGAGACGTTGGGAATGTGCTATGACGTGGAGTTGATTTATTGTTTTGATAAAAAGGGGGTGTTGACGGATGAAGGTTCCGTAATTCCTTGTCTTACCCCGTCTTTGTATGAAAAATATAAGCAAAGCGGGATGATTCATTCCGGCATGATCCCAAAACTGGATAACGCATTTAAATCTGTTTCTAACGGGGTGCAGGCGGTTCGGTTGATTCATCCGGATGATTTGGACCAACCGGATGCGGGAACTAGGATAATATTGGAAAAACAATGGATGCGAGTGGAGCAATAGAACTTTTAAAACAAATTATATCAATCCCTTCTTTCAGTAAGCAAGAGGATAAGGTGGCTGATTTGATTACCGATGTGTTGAAAAGATATAGGTTCGACGTGCATCGCAAAGGTAATAACGTGTGGAGTTGTTCAAAGAATTTCGATGAAACGAAACCCACGTTATTACTCGATGCACACTTGGATACCGTGCGTCCTAACGGAACTTGGGATAGTGATCCTTTTACGCCGATTGTGAAGGAGGGAAAGTTATTTGGTTTGGGAAGTAATGACACGGGGGGAAGTCTTGTCTCGATGCTGGCAGTTTTTGTTGAATTGGCATCCGAGAGTTTGCCGTGTAATCTGATATTCTTGGCATCCGCGGAAGAGGAGAATACGGGAAGTGGCGGGATTCAAAGCGTGTTTCCGGAATTTGGTCGGGTTGATTTTGCTCTTGTGGGAGAGCCTACGGGAATGTGTCCGGCGATAGCGGAAAAGGGGTTGATGGTGTTAGATTGTTACGCTCGGGGAAAAGCGGGACACGCTGCAAGGGAGGAAGGGGTGAATGCCATTTATGAGGCAATGGAAGATATACATTGGTTTCGTACTTATCGGTTCGAAAGGATTTCGGAATTATTAGGGCCAGTGAAAATGAGCGTAACGGGGATCGAGGCGGGAACCTTGCATAACATGGTTCCTGCAACTTGTCATTTCATGGTGGATATACGGGTAAATGAACTTTACACAAACCAGGAAATATTTGATACGATCCGTGATCACGTGAAATGCGATATGATCCCTCGCTCTTTTTCACTGAACTCATCTTCTGTTTCGCTTTCTCACCCGATGGTGAAACGATGCATCGAGTTGGGGTTATCTCTTTACGGTTCCCCGACGACATCGAATCAGGCGGTGATTCCATGCCCCTCTCTGAAAATAGGACCCGGGGACAGCGCTCGCTCGCACACGGCAAATGAATACATTTGTTTGGAAGAGATCCGGGAGGGGATTGAATTGTTTAAATCTATAATTCAATATTTTGAATTATAGATTTAAACAAGCTAAAAGTTAAAAACTACCCCCTCTGGCTCCCCCTTACACAGGGGGAGGATGCGCTGCATTGGGATATTGTGGTGGTTTCTTGCGTTCGTTTCTCCCCCTTGAAAAGGGGGAGTTAGAGGGGGTGGTTGAAGAGATAAAAGCTAAAAACTAAAAGATAAGAGCTACAAGTTAAAAGTAGAAAATCAAAAGGCGTTGGCTTTGTACGGCTGGAATCTAAAATTTAAAATCTAAAATAGAATGAAGCTTTGGGATAAAGGATATGATATAGATGGTTTTACGGAATCATTTACAATAGGGAAAGACCGGGAGCTAGATGTTATGCTGGCGGGGGCCGATGTCATTGGGAATTTGGCTCACTTGAAAATGTTACATGCTGTGGGCTTGGTGAACGGGGAGGAATATAAATCTTTACAACGAGCATTGGTTGATATTTACGGGATGGTGGAAAGAGGCGAGTTCGTGATAGAAGAGGGAATTGAAGATGTACATTCTCAGATTGAGTTATTGTTGGTGCGGGAATGTGGGGATGCGGGGAAAAAGATTCACACGGGACGTTCTCGGAATGATCAAGTGTTACTTGATTTGAAATTATTTACCCGAGAGGCAATATTCGAGACGTTGGAACATATAGAACGTTTGTTTGATTTGTTGATACGGCGGGCAGAGGAGAATAAAGATGTGTTGATTCCCGGTTACACGCATTTGCAGGTGGCCATGCCTTCTTCTTTCGGCTTGTGGTTTGGTGCTTATGCCGAATCGCTTGCTGACGATTTGTTGGCGTTAAAGGCGGCTTACGATATGGTGAACACGAATCCTCTTGGTTCCGGGGCAGGTTATGGCTCGTCGATTGCTTTGAACCGGCAAATGACGACTGATTTGCTCGGATTTTCAAGTTTGGCTTATAACGTGGTTTACGCCCAAATGCAAAGAGGAAAGATGGAAAAGAACGTGTTATTCGGGTTGGCTGCCGTGGCGACGACTTTGGGACGTTTGGCTGCTGATGTTTGTCTTTTTGCTTGTAATAATTTCGGGTTTGTACATTTGCCGGATAAGTACACAACAGGGTCCAGTATCATGCCGCACAAGAAGAACCCGGATATATTCGAGTTAATCCGAGCGAAATGTAATCACTTGCAGTCGCTTCCCATGCAAATGGCTATGATCTGTACAAACCTGACTTCCGGGTATTTTCGGGATATGCAATTGACCAAGGAGTTGTTTTTACCCGCTTTTCAAGAGTTGAACGATTCCCTTTTTATGGCTCATCTCGTGTTACAGGAAATGGAAGTGAAACGGGATGTTTTATGCGATTCCCGTTATGCCTATATTTTTTCCGTGGAGGATGTGAATGAACGAGTAATGGCCGGGATTCCATTCCGGGAGGCTTACCGGGAAATTGGTATGCAAATTCAAGAGGGGCATTACCGTGATGGGTTACGGGAGATTCATCATACACACGAGGGAAGCATGGGTAACCTTTGTCTGCCGGAGATTAAAGATAAATTCGAGCAAAGAGTATCTGGCTGGGATATTACTACGGTTCGTGAGGCGGTAGAAGACCTGTTGGGGAACAGGTAATCTACATTTTGGGAACAGGTTGTAGGGATTTTTTCCACACTTGTTCTACATCTTTCCACATACTTATTCTTTCAATGTTGTTGTGCAAGTAATTGATATACATAACTATGTTTCGCAATTACGATTTCTGTTCAGCGATGGCATACAATTCTCTATACTATAAGCAAATGGTTGAATGATTAAAATTGATTGGTTATGGGAATTTGTATATTTTTTATCGTAATAGCTATTTCGGGACTTTTGTTACCGCATTTCTTAGCAGAACCTGAAATGAAGTAGTGTGAACCTAATTATCTTTATGATAGACAATGATTAATATAAATACGACGGATATACGTCAATATCCGTTAGTAAGAGCGGGAGTTTTATTCGTGTAGTTGGAGGTTTGAGGAGATTTATTACATTTGTTTCTAGCAGGTATCTCTTTTTTAGAGGGTTACCTGCTTTCTTTTCCTAAATTCCGTTAAAAACTTTTTTGTTTAGTCGATTAAGGCTATTTTCGTGTTAGAAATAAATCGACTTATGGCAAAGATTTTAATCGTGGATGACGATACAACATTTTGTATCATGTTGAGAAAATGGTTGGAAAAACGTGGATTTGAGGTAGATACTGCTTTTTCCTACAAAGACGCTGTAAAACAATTGGATAAAGCAGGATTTGATCTCGTGTTGACGGATTTGCGTTTGCCGGATAAGGATGGGATTGATTTGCTCCGGGTGATCAAGGAAAAAACACCGGAAACACAGGTACTTCTAATGACGGGGTATGCCGATATACAGACTGCGGTTACAGCGATTAAACTGGGAGCTTTTGACTACGTGGCTAAGCCTGTTATCCCGGATGAGATTCTTAAAAAGTTACAGGAGGCTTTGAAGTTGGAGGCTGGTCCTGTTGCCAAGTCTATTCCTGCGAAAGCGAAAACGACGAGCTTTTCTTATATAAAAGGAGTGAGCGAGGGTGCCGACCGGCAATATGAATATATTCATCTGGTAGGGCCTACCACGATGACGGTTTTGATTAACGGGGAGAGTGGTACGGGTAAAGAGTATATCGCTCGCCTGATTCACTCGATGAGTAACCGGAAGGATGGGCCTTTCGTGGCGGTTGATTGCGGGGCGATACCGAAGGACCTTGCCGCAAGTGAGTTCTTCGGACATATTAAAGGTTCTTTCACGGGTGCTGTTACCGATAAACAGGGGTATTTCGTGACCGCATCGGGGGGTACAATTTTCTTGGATGAGATTGGTAATTTGCCTTATGACGTGCAAGTTCAGTTGTTGCGCGCACTCGAAGAGCGAAAGGTGCATCCGGTGGGTGGGAATGTTGATATTCCTTTTGATGTTCGTATTATTTCAGCCACGAATGAGAATCTCAAAGAGGCCGTCGCAAGTGGTCGTTTCCGGGAGGATTTGTATCATCGTTTGAATGAATTTTCCATTCAGGCATTGCCCCTTCGGGAGAGAAAGGAGGATATTCTGATTTTTGCCAATCATTTCTTGGATAAGGCGAACGAGGAGTTGGGGAAACAAGTGGCTGGGTTTGATGAGGAGGTTATGCGTATTTTTAGAACTTACTCGTGGCCGGGGAATTTACGGGAAATGCGTAATATCGTGAAACGGGCGACGTTGTTGTGTATGGGGAGTTTGATTTCTAAAACTTGTTTGCCCCCGGAGTTGGAGCAAAAACCCGTGGAGCCTGAAAAGACATCTACAACACGGCGAGAGATGGAAATTGAACTGATCAAGGATGCCATGCAGAAATGCCGGAATAACAAGAGCGAGGCTGCCCGGATGCTCCAGATAGACAGGAAAACATTGTATAATAAATTAAAAAGTTTCGGTCTGGAGGACTTATGAGATATTTTGAGAGATTATTGGCGTGTTTCTTTTTCCAGTAATTGGAGAACATCGTTTCCTTCTTGTAGGATCTTTTCAATATTCTCTCTTATTTTATTTTCCTCTGTATCCAATGGCATTTTTTCCAAGAAAAGCAACGAGGGAATGACATCGTTAATTGCTAGTTGCTTGAACATGGGTAGCATTTTGTGTGCTAACTTGGCAATCTGTTCCGTTTCATGTGATTCCAGATGTTGGGCCAATAGCTGAAAATTGGTCTTGCAATCCGATATAAAAGACCCAATAATTTGATTGGCGGCATCTTTATCGTTATCGGCAAAGACCATGATCATGTCTAAATTGTAAGGGGCGTTTTTATCGGAGGTTTGTGTTGTCGGTTGATTCATCTCTATTGCGCATCCTAATAGGTCGTTTACCCTGCTATAAAGTTGTTCCGGGGTATATGGTTTGTTTAGATAAGCTGAAAAGCCTGCTTCTTGATACTCCTTTTCGTGCATATCGTCACGGGCAGACAAAGCAATTACCGGAATGTTTTTTATTTGTTGGTTTGGGGATTCACGGATTTGTTGCACAAGTTCGAATCCGTCCATTTCCGGCATCTGGATGTCGGATAGAACAATATTATAATTCCCTTTTTCCAAACGGGATAGCGCCTCTTGAGGATGCGTACATGTATCACATTGAATGCCTGCTTTTCTGAGTAATTCTGTTGTGACGGTCAATTGAAGGATGTCATCATCGACGATAAAGGCTTTCATCCCTTCATGCATAACCGGGAGTGAAGAGGGTGTTTCTGTCGGTTGGGATTCCTGTGATGTGGCCTTTATCAACGGGAATTTAACCGTGAAGGTACTTCCCTCGCCTTTTTTACTTTCGAGGGTTAATTCACCATCAAGTAAATGGACGAGTTGTAATGTGATTGTTAAGCCAAGACCTGTACCTTCGGCCCCGTTGTTGTGCTGCGGGGTTAGGCGGGTGAATTCTTTAAATATCAATTCTTGTTCTTCTTTCGTCATTCCCGGTCCGGAGTCTTTGATTACAATGATAAACTGGTCGTCTTTTGTACCGGAAATAAAGGCGGATAAAGAAACTTTTCCTTCCCGGGTATATTTTATGGCGTTCGATAGGATGTTAACCACGATTTGGCGAACTTTCATGGAATCACCAAGGTAAAGTCCGTTTAGGACGTTGCTAATATCGCTTTTCAATTTCAGGTTCTTTTGTGCCGCTAAAGGGAGGAAACTATCCGCCGTCTCTTGTAACAGGCGTCCCGGGTTATATGGAACCGTGTTGATTTCCATTTTGTTGGATTCCAATTTGGAGAAATCAAGCATATTGTTGGCAAGATGCAGGATATGTTCGGCAGACCCCTTCATGTTTTTGAGAAAATAGTGCTGTCGCTCTTCCAGTTGGGTGTTATTTATTAGTTCAATGTACCCGATGATGGAGCTTAGAGGGGATTTTATGTCGTGAGTGACAGTTAGCATGAGTTTCTCCCGGTTATGTAGTAACCGTTCCGTGTATGTTTTTGCCGCTTCTAGTTCCCGCCTGTATCGTTGACTTTGCGTGATGTCATTGATAATAAGAACGACGAAAAAGACCACTAGTACGCAAGCGATGATTGCGATCCAGGATATAGTTCTGGTGAGATGATGCGTCGTGATTTGCTGTTGTTCTAAGCGTATCATCGTGTTTTCGAGTTCTTCTTTTTCAAGGTCTTTCAGTACTCGCTTGAGGCGTTCCGTGATGTGTTGACCACTCTGGATAACGATATCCTCTCGCCGGGAGACTTCCGCATCGATCTCTTCTTTTTGCTGCTGGTACTGGCTCCATGAATCCCGAATTACGTTCATTAATGTGTCCGTGTTGTTATTTGTTGTGACCATACTGAGCGTGTCAACGATGCGATGGAGGGTCGTATCGACTTTTAGGATGGAATCTCTTTTTGTTCGGAATAATCCTTTTCTTTCCCGGATGATATAGTTACTGTCAATAACGGTAATAATCTTTTCCCGGAGATCGGGGATGACATCTGCCGAATCTTTGAGCGTACCTATTTTTTCAATTGTTTTGTTATAGAAATCTTCGGGTATATAGTATTTTTTGACGTAATACAGGTCTTTCAAATTCTCGATACGTTTGCCTAAAAGCGTATTTATCGTGTCTATTCGCAGGTTCTGTTCTGAGCTTATGGATAGATTTTTCAAGGTATCCATATTATCCTTGATGTCCTCTATCAATTTCATATACGTGTCAAAATTCTTCTGTGTCCCCGTTTGGGAAAAAGCGATTCCGGTATTTTCTGCCTCGTATAGTTTGGTGAGCGTGTTACTTATGATGAATAGTTTTTGTTGCATGACGATTTCATCATTCCCTTTTTGGGTTAAGGCAATAGTTTGTTTGTAGATAAAGACAATTGCAATTGCTCCTAACAAGAGAATTAGGATATATCCCGTGATGAGTTTGAGCTTGGTAAATTTGAAAGATCTTTGCATAGCGAACAGATTTATAGCAAATGTATAAAAAAATAGTCAACCAATTAATAAGGTTGACTATTTTAGACGTGCCGATGTACTACTCTTTAAAGTTCGTTTTTGTAAAATGAATAAGTCTCTTCTATAATTTCTGGTGTTGCGGCATCCAATTGATATAAAATCTCCCGGCAAAATTCCAAAGGAGCATTACCGTTAGCCGTTACGATGTTATTGTCTCTTACGGCTTGATCGTTTATGTAATTAGCTTCACCCGTGTACTGGGTACCCGCATATTGTTTGAGGTAATCCAGTGTGTTACTTGTATGTTTCACATGGTTGAGGAAGCCATGCATTCCTAGATACACGGAGGCATTGCAGATTCCGGCAACCAGTTTGTTTTCTGCGATTGCTTTCTTCACTAATGATGCGATGGGGTTCGCCTCGGGCAAAAACCAGTTCATACCGCCGATGAGTATAAGTCCTGCATAGTCATTCGGCAGGTCATTAATATCGTAATCCGGCAATACCCTGAACCCGCCTATCGAGCTGATGGGATCTTTGGATAGAGATAACGTTTTCACCTTGTATTTAATCGGACATCCCGGTTTGACCCCCATATTTAGACAGGTGGAGATATAAGCACCTTCCCAGTCTGCAAAATTGTTTAGCAGTACAAAAATCACTTCTTTTTTATCCATTCTTTTAATATTTGGTTTATTCTATTTGCCAGATCGAAATCTAATATCATCTGTATTCTTTCTACAAATATAGGGAAAAACAAGAGTAGTTCGTTATTTGGATGCAGATTGGGGCATGGCAAAAAAGAACCCTCTATAACATTTTATGTTTTAGAGGGTTGTGTAGTAAAGTGGTGATCCCCACGGGACTCGAACCCATATCAAAGGAACCGGAATCCTTCATTCTATCCATTGAACTAGGGGACCATATTATCCGAGTGCAAAGCTAATCAAATTTTTAAAAAAAGGGAGCAATTTGCTCCCTTTTTTAATGTATAATAGATAAACTATTTTACTTTTTTACGAGTAGCGTAGCTTATACGTAAAGAATTTGCTTTACGCAATTCTTGTTTTACGTCGGTTACGATACCCATTTTCGTAAACTGATCAACTTTTAAGTTATTCGTGATCATATTCCGTTCTTCCTCTTTACGAGTTTCTTGTTCAGCAGCAACGAAACTACTGATTTCATTTACGTTTGCCAGCTTATCATTCAACTGAATACGAGGTTCACTTCCGTAAGTAGCCACGTACTGGTCTTTCGGTTTTCCGATAAAGATGTTACTTACTAAAGATTTTTTCTCTAGTTTGCTAATCTCTTTTGCTTCGGGCATACCGTTATCAACCATCACGAGAACTTCTCGCATCGTGGTACTAACCATGAAGAAGAATAATAGCATGAACACGATGTCCGGTAGAGACGCTGTTGAAATAGCAGGAGTCTCTTTTCCGCCTTCTTTTCTAAATTTAGCCATTACTTCTTTCCTCCTTTCCCGATGTTTTTAGGTTCGGCCTCGGATATTGCGGTCGGAACAAGTTTTCTCACGGCGTCCATTTGTTCTTCCGTAAGTTCACTATATTTCTTACCCCATTTTTCCATGGCTTTTATATCCCTAATTTCATTATATGCTGCTGTCAATTCATCTTGAACGGCAATATACATTTTGTATGAGGTCCCCCGGTCACTTTGTAGAGAGATAATTCCTCTTGAAACTTCAGCTTGACCAAAGAAAGGAATTTCCTTAACAACTTTACTCGGTAAATCTTCTCTATTTTGCGGGTTCAAAATGAACTCTTTAGCCTTTTCCTTCAGGTTCTCAATTTGCATCAGTTCCCCGTTCACGGCCAACAAATCGTTCTTATTTACCAAAACTTGTAAGATATTACGTTTGGCAACAGGAGGTGCGATAACTTGATCTGGTGGCGGCATGGGCGGTAACCGTCTGAATAATCCCGAATCCACATCCATTGTTGTTGTCATCAAGAAGAATGTCAACAGCAAAAAGGCGATATCCGCAGTGGAAGAGGCATTAATCTCTGGTGTTTTTTTTCTTGCCATAATCTCTTTTTTATTCTTCAGGAAAATTATCTAACGCGTCTAATAATTTCTGTTACAACAATAGCACCGATAGCTCCTATA
Organism: Butyricimonas virosa; assembly: GCA_020743075.1. Lineage (GTDB taxonomy): Bacteria > Bacteroidota > Bacteroidia > Bacteroidales > Marinifilaceae > Butyricimonas > Butyricimonas virosa_A. The sequence goes on from DYVS01000095.1 coordinate 47,950, forward strand.
CCTAAGAAATAGGTTGTGATTAGGATGGTATCCGTGAATTTTAAAGTTCCCGGAACGTTATCTGAACCGCTGTATCCCGGAATGTTCATGATTGTTCCGTCAGACATAGAGTAAGCGATTAACACAAGAACGATGATTCCTGCGAGAGCAATAAAGCTCTTCATTGCTTCTTTAGGTCTGGTGAATAATCTGGCAATCGGGAATACTAACGCCGCAACAATAGCAACGCCAAACAGTAGATATGACCACCATAGTAGTTGTTCCGTGTATACCGGGGTAACATATTGTGAATTTGGAAGTTCACCTCCAAAATAGAATAACCCCAGCAACACGACCGTAATGACGAACATTACGATGGTCACAATATTTAATATTTTGTTTATTTTCTGCATGGTTTAGTGTTTTTGATTGTATTTGACAAGAATGTCTAATAAAGTTACGGAAGCGTCTTCCATGTCATTAACAATACTTTCAATCTTAGCAATACAGTAGTTGTAGAATACTTGAAGAATCATGGCTACGATCAAACCACCCACGGTCGTGATCAATGCAACCTTGATACCTCCGGCCACCAAAGACGGTTGGATATCACCTGCTGCTTGAATCTTATCGAAGGCGTCGATCATACCGATTACAGTTCCCAAGAATCCTAACATCGGGGCTAATCCAATAAACAAACTAATCCAAGACATTCCTTTTTCCAAAAGTCCCATTTGAACAGAACCGTATGATACAACTGATTTTTCAACCATGTCAATCCCTTGATCATAGCGGCATAATCCTTGATAGAAAATACTTGCAATGGGGCCTCTTGTGTTACGGCAAACTTCTTTTGCAGCTTCAACTCCACCGTTGTTTAATGCATCTTCAACACTTACAATTAATTTCTTTGTGTTGGTAGAAGCCAAGTTCAAGTAAATAACTCTTTCGATAGCGATAGCCAAACCGAAGATCAAACACAAGATAACGAAACTCATGAAGGCAGCACCTCCCTCGATGAATTTTTGTTTCAAGGCAGCGTGGAAAGAAGTACTTTCGATTTGTGACTCGTCTTCTAACACGGTAGGATCTGTAGTTTCCTCTTCTTCTTGATAAGTTTCAGTGGTCTCTGTTTGAGTCGTTTCATTCTCTTGAGCCATTAGCATAGATGATGCTCCAATAGTAAGCATTCCTAAAACTGCTATTAGTGCAAATAATTTTCTCATGATCAATTTAACTGATTTTTAGTTTATTAATAATTAAAATTTAACTCTATAATGTCTATTTAAGCTGTTTCGTTCTCGTTTTACACCGTGTGCCGGTTAAAATCGGGCACCAAGGTATAAAAAAAATGTTAAAATCCAATATATTTGGGGGATATTTCTCCTTTCAAGCCGTTATTTAAATATTTTTTTATTTCGTTAGTGTCTTTATATTTGCCCAGTACATACATCATTTTACACACAGCGGCTTCCGTGGTAATGTCGTGACCACTGATGACTCCCGCATTAAGTAGCTCTCTACTTGTTTCATACTTGCCCATCTCGACGCTTCCGCCTTGACATTGGGTGACGTTATACACGAAAATTCCCTTTGATAGTACTTCTTTAACCTTGTTAAGAAAAACTTTATTCGTGGGAGCGTTGCCTGAACCGTATGTTTCCAGGATGATTCCTTTTAACCCGGGAATTCCTGTTACCGCATCAATCACTTCCGGCCTCATGCCCGGGAATATTTTCAATATAGCGATATTCGTGTCCACGTCGCAGAATGCACTTACGAGTTCGGTTCGCGGGGTGTAATCGATTGCACTATAATCGTAATGAATATGTATCCCGATGTTTGCCAATGCCGGATAATTGAATGACTGGAAAGCATCGAAACTTTCTGCGTTTATTTTTGTCGTCCGGTTTCCACGGAATAGTTTATCTCCGAACAGGATGCAGACTTCCGGGACAATGGCCTTTTCTTGATCGTAAGCGGCTGCTATTTCAATGGCTGCGATCAGGTTTTCTTTCCCGTCCGTCCTGATTTTCCCGATAGGAAGTTGTGAACCGGTAAAGATCACGGGTTTGGTCAAGTTATTTAACATGAAACTCAAGGCTGCGGCCGAGTAGGCCATGGTATCCGTTCCATGCAGGACAACAAATCCCCGGTAATCGTCGTAATTCTTCAAGATGATTGAACAGAGATCTTTCCACAATTGTGGTTGCAGATCCGAAGAATCTATAATTTCCGGTAAAGTGTAACTGTCTATCGTGAATCCAAATTCTTTGATTTCCGGGACCTCGCAAGCGATCTGGTCGAAATTGAAAGGGCATAACGCTCCCGTTTCAGGGTCGTTTACCATCCCGATCGTACCTCCGGTATATATAATTAACACGGGTTTTGTCATACGCACTAAGTTAAAAACTAAAACATTACAAGCTTTAAGCTCCCTCTGTACTTTTCGTCAGTGAATTACCTGTCTGTATCTTTTTTATGAACAGTTCGGACTACCGGCGTGCAAATTAAATAAATTCATTGCATTATTCGTTGTTATTTCCTCGACTTTTTTCGAGTCTATCCCTAGAATTTCAGCAATTTTAGCGGCTATACACGGAATATAACTACTTTCATTGCGTTTACCCCGATAGGGAACGGGGGCAAGATAGGGGGCATCCGTTTCTAATACAAGGTGGTCTACCCCGGTTTTCTCCACGACTTCTGCCATGGATGATTTTTTGAAGGTAACTACACCTCCAATCCCTAGTAGAAAACCTAAATCTATTGCTCGGCGAGCATCTTCTTCCGTGCCGGGGAAACAGTGGAGTATGCCTTTCATGTTATAGTGTTGTTTTTTCAACACAGTAAATATTTCTGTTAGCGAGTCTCTTGAATGGACGATAACGGGTAGATTCATTTCCCGGGCGATATTTAACTGCCGCTCGAAGACGATAACTTGTTCTTTGTAAAATGTTTTATCCCAGTAAAGATCGATTCCACATTCCCCGATGCCGTATATTGTAGTTTGTCCGAGTAATTTCTCGAAAAGTTGTATTTCCGTTTTATAGGATTCGTTTACGGAAGTTGGGTGAACTCCCAGTGTGGGATACATCATGTCTGGGCAGGCTTCTGCAAGTGATAACATGGATTGTCGGGTAGTACTGTCAATATCCGGCAGTATGATTTGTCGAACGTCAGCGGCTAATGCTCGTTGAATGGTCTCTTCCCTGTCTTGGTCGAACTCTTCGGCATAGATATGTGAGTGAGTATCTATAAACATAAGTGTAATATAAATTTTGTTGTTTTTTCTTACCTGCAAAAGTAGTGAATTATATTCTTAAAGTTTGCCTTGGGCTTGTTTTGGGCTTACATCTGTTTGTTATTATAAAAATATGTGTTCGTTATCTCTTCGTTTCTAGAAACGAAGAGATAACGATACTATAACGAAAGGGTAACGAATGGATGTGAGACAATGTATTGATTATCAATTGATGTTGAGTGTGGATGGTATTCTTGAGAAATGGAGTTGAAAGAATGAGGTATGCATAAGTCAAAGTGGTGTGTTGAATTTACGGTTGATTTATTACCGTGAGAAAAGTTTGTTCGTTATCATATTTTTCAGTAGGTTTGCCTTTAGTAATGAAGGTTTTTGTATGGGTATAGTGGACAATGAAAAGTTGAAAATTGACGAACTGACATTTAAAACGTTGTTTGATGAATTTTATCAAGCCTTGTGTGTTTTTGCGTCTACTTATTTGAAGGATGATTCCTTGTCAGCCGATATTGTCCAGGAAGGGTTTGTGAAATTTTGGAACAAACGGGAAGGGTTTGATAATTATTATAAGGTAAAGTCTTTTCTTTATACTACTGTCCGGAATGATTGTTTGAATTATATACGCGATCATAAGTTAAGACGGGAAGATCTTTCCGTGCTGGAATCCGTTGAATTTTATACAGAGACATTGGTAGAAGAAGAGGCCTATCGAATGTTTTATAATGCTGTGGAATCCTTACCTCACCAAACTCGTCAAGTGATTTTGTTGTCTCTGGATGGCTTGAAAAATAGCGAGATTGCCGGGCAACTGGGAATAGCTGAAAGTTCCGTACATACTCTAAAGAAGATTGCGTATAAAAAATTGCGGGAGATATTGCGGGAATATTATTATTTGGTTTTTATTTTCCTGTTGAGCAAATAGTTGATTTTTAGTGTTGTTTGTTTTTTCTTTCAAAAAAGTGAATTCTTCGTTCCCCATAAATTCTGTTTTTAGTGTTGTAATGATAAAGAAATAAATAGGTCGTAGAAACTTAGAATGCGATGGTTTAAATCTTGATAATACACGAAAATAGAATTACGTGGAGGATAAATTGATATGGAACGAATGGATATAAATAATAAGAAATTGGTAGATGACCCATTTTTGCTAGCTTCTTGGATTGCGAAATCGATGGCCGGAGAATTGTCTGATGAGGAATTGCAATTGCTAGATGAATGGCGAATGACTTCAGCACGAAACCATCAGTTGTATGACCGAATTGTTAGTCGGGAAAGAAGAGAAGCGAAACGAAGACATTTCACGGCTTTTGATAAAGTTTCCGGTTGGCAGGGGTATTCGAAAAAATTAAAGGAAACGGAGAAGAAGGTGAACCGTTGGCGTGTTTTTTTGCGTTATGCGGCAATTTTGTTGATCCCCTTGAGTGCTACTGTTTATGGCGTTCTTCGTTCGGGAGAAGAGACCGTCTCTTTGGCGGATTTAAATGCAATCACTCCCGGGGGCACTCGGGCGGAGTTGGTGTTACCTTCGGGAGAGGTGGTTGATTTGGTTGCGAAATCCGGGGTTATATCGCGTGGGGAAAATACGGTCATTAATAACGAAGGAAAAACTCTTTCCTATAAAAGTATAGGAAATCAAGCTCCGATGGACTCTTTAAGATATAACGAGGTGATCGTGCCGAAAGGTGGGGAGTATCAATTAGTGTTAAGTGATGGGACGTTTGTTTATCTGAATTCAATGACGACGGTTCGTTTCCCGGAACGTTTTTCTGACAAATGCCGAGAGGTGGAAGTGTGTGGAGAGGCTTTTTTCGAGGTTGCGAAAGACAAACATATTCCTTTTATCGTGAAGACGGGTGCGTACGAGATTACCGTGCTGGGAACGAAATTTAACGTCTCGGCGTATGCTGACGAATATGTAACCACCACAACATTGGTTGAGGGGGCAGTTTCTATCTCTGGCAAGTGTATTGGAGAGGCAAGAATATTACGGCCTAATGAACAGTTGGTGTTAGATCAAGTATCCGGGGATGTGGAGGTTAAGAACGTGGACGTGGATTATTATACAGCTTGGAAAGATGGTATGTTCCGGTTCCGGGATGTTCGTCTGGAAGAGATCATGCGAGTCGTGGAACGATGGTATGATATGACCGTAGTGTACGAGGATGAGTGTGTTAAGGATTTGCATTTCGGTTTTAACATGAGTCGTCTTGAAACGATAGAGCCTTTGTTGAATATCTTTGAATTGAACGGTAAAATAAAAATAACGAAAGAGGGGAAAGTGCTGAAAATAAAACGAGGTAGATAAAAGCAGGAAATGGTACCAGCATTTCCTGCGGGAATTACTTCGTTAACATTGAGATAATTATTAACTAATAATTGGGAGAACAAATTTATGGAAAATTTTCTAATGTTTCTCAGGTGCAAACGTGAGAAATTACAAAAATTATGGCTTATGTCAAAATG
>DYVS01000096.1:0-6724 GCA_020743075.1 Butyricimonas virosa
CGGTGATGCGGATTGTATCAGTAACGGGGAGATCAGCCGCCAGAGGTCTAATATCATGGCATCCAATTACTCTTTTATAAATGCAATGTTCTTTTGGTTGTCTGATAATGAAGTACCTATCGATGTTCGTCGGCAACCGGCAAAAGATAATGCGGTGCACGTGAGCATGGATGGGATGTCGGTGGTGAAAGTCGGATTCTTGGGAGTGTTGCCTATCCTGTTGTTATTATGTAGCGTGTTTATTTGGGTGAGAAGAAGAGGAAAGTAAAGGTAAGTGATTAAATACGTGTAAAGTTCATCCGGTAGAGATTAAAATACCGGATGAACTTTTTTTGCATGAAATTATGCGAGTGATATGCTGTATGGTTGTTGTTGTAAAAATTATTATTACATTTATCATTTGTAATAATTTAAATAATGTATCATATGGCAGATTGGCAAACCTTGTTATCTTGTTGGCATAAATTGGAACATTATACTCCGGCAGAACTTCCTAAAGATAAAAGCATTAAACAACTTCAAGAAAAACTGCCATGGAATTTGCCATTTACTTCCAAAGACGAGAAAAAGACAATCGTGTACACGATATATTTTGACGTGCATCCTCTTTCTACGGCGTTAGAATTTGTTCGGGAGTATTTTCAAGATGAATCGTTGGTTGTGGAGGTTAATAAGTCATTGATGTATTATGCGTCTTTAAAATTGAACGAGCAGGGAAGGTACATTCAAAATTCATTAGGCATATCTACTTTTCCATGGGCATTGCATCAGTTGGAAGAGGGAAAACTTCAGTCTGATTCTTGGAGCGAAAGTTTTCAAATGATGTATACAAATCTTTTGGAACATTTAGAACAGAATCAGAATGAGTTGGAAGATGATTTTATTAGTTATCTTTCAGAAGTACAGACTTTAGATAATTTGCAGGAGATTCAATCTATTATTAGAAAGAGGCTGGGATGGAAGACGGATTTAGTGGGGAATATTTGTATGAAGGCGGATGAAGTATACAAATCTGCTGTAAAAGAAGATGATAGTTCGAATTCTGATTTGTTGAATAGTTTTTTTATTTCAGATATAGAACGGGTTATATCTGCATTTCAAAGTAAAAACGTGGGAAAATCCGTACAAGATTATATTCGAGGGTGTTTGAATGAAAGCTTCAAGCACGAGGATTTGAGAGAGAACCCGGAAATAATAAAGTCTTGTTTGGTGCCTAATAATTACCCTGAAGGATGTTGGCCGTCGAAATATAAAGCTAGTTTGATGCAGCAATTTGCTGTTAACATGATATATGAAAAGTTGGTCGAGAAAGAGGAGGAGGGCGTTTTTTCTGTAAATGGTCCTCCGGGAACAGGGAAAACGACCTTGCTGCGTGATGTCATCGCGTCGATTCTGGTAAAACGGGCAAAGGTTTTAGTGCAATATGAGGAACCGGCGGATGCTTTTTGTAAAATAGGGCAAGTTGCTATTAGCGATGAATATACACCTTTTATTTATGAACCGGACAAAGCGATTTGTGGGGCTGGAATGGTTATTGCTTCTTCTAATAATGGAGCCGTGGAGAATATTTCTAAAGAGTTGCCATTAAAGAAAGAAGTAGAACCGTATGCGAATAGTATGGATTATTTCCGGACGGTTTCAGAGACGTGTTTGGATAAAGAGTACTGGGGCGTAATAGCGGCGACTCTCGGGAATAAAGAAAATCGTCGGGTTTTAGTGAATCATATTTGGTCCCGATTTGAGCAGGAAGAGTCCAATGTTACGTTGGCGGATTACTTGGGAAACAATAAGATATCAAACGAGGAGTGGCAAGAGGCTAGGCGTGTCTTTCGTGAAAAATTGCAAGCTGTCCAGGTTGAAAAGGAGCGTCTGAATAGATACGTAAAGGATAACGAGGCGTGTGAGGAAAAACGGGAAAAATACCTGTCTTTAGAGATAAAACTTCAGGAAGCCCAGATGCGACGAAATGATCTCGAGAATCAGAAAGAAAAGCTAGAAAAAGAGAAGTTGTTTCTGGAAGAACGGATGCGGGAACTCACGTTTAGGTGGGAGATTGTAAAACAAAATCGTCCCGGATTTTGGAAATCGTTAAGAAAGGGTGTGAGGAAACAATATCGAGAGATATTGAATGAGATGTTGAAGGCTTTGGATGAAGTGACCGGTGGAAAACAAAAGTGTGAAAAGGAAATATTGTCTCGCGAAGATCAGATTGCACTTTTGAAAAAAGTCGATGTTGAGTATGAGAATTGCAGGATGGAACTTTTACAACTCGATGAAAAGATTGATATTGCCAGAGAGGAGTTGAATGTAGCATATGCTGACAGGGATTTTTGGGAAAATATAGAGTCTCATGCCACGCAAGAAGCTTGTCCGTGGTACTCGGATCGATTAAAGGAATTACAGTCCGAATTATTCGTGGCGGCCATGCATGTGAACGAAATGTTTATTCTGAGGGCTAACGCAAAATCCAGTAGGATCAAAACAACTCTTGACGGTTTTTTCCAGTATTTGAAAGGTGGTACGTTGGTTTCCCCGGAAGAAATAGAAGCCATGTGGAAGACTTTTTGGTTAGTTATTCCGGTTGTTTCCACCACATTTGCCTCCGTTAGCCGGATGTTTGCAGATTTCGGGCGGGGTAGTATTCCTTGGTTATTTATTGACGAAGCCGGGCAGGCCGTACCACAGGCAGCGCTTGGTGCTATTTGGCGGGCACGAAGAGTTGTGGTGGTAGGTGATCCTTTTCAAATTGAGCCAGTTGTGACTATTCCAGAAGTCATCATAAATCGTATGAATGATTATTTTAATTTGGATCGAAGTCAGGTGCATCCTTCTTTGTCTGTTCAATCTATGGCAGATAGGGTTAATCAATACGGGTGGGTTTCTAATGACACTTGGATTGGGGTTCCGCTTCGCGTGCATCGTCGTTGTCTTGACCCGATGTTTTCTATTGCGAATAAAATTGCCTATCAAGGCATGATGTATAATTCCACGATAACAAAAGAACCTGAAATACGGTTACAGACTCGTTTTTTACATGTTACGGGACGGGTGGATGGACGGCATTATGTGCCGGAGCAAGGAGAGCTTGTATTAAAATTGTTGCTGGATGAAATATTAGGGTCGGACAAATTACCTGATGTATTTGTGATTTCTCCTTTCGCAGAAATACCTCACAAGTTGAAAGTAAAATTGCAAAAATCTTTGCAAGAGGTTCTTAAACCGGACAAGGAGAATAGTAATATATTGCATGATTGGTTGAAAAGTCATGTCGGTACAGTACATACTTTTCAGGGGAAACAGGCTTCCGGGGTGATTTTGTGTTTGGGGCTTGATGACCAATCCAAGGGAGCAGCTTCTTGGGCTTCATCGAAACCGAATTTGTTGAATGTAGCCTTAACCCGGGCTAAACACCGCTTTGTTGCTATCGGGGATAAAGATATATGGCTCAAGCAGCCTTATTTCTCGGAATTACGGCTGCTTGGTGTATGCGAAGAAATGTAGTAGGCTATTTTCCTGTTATTTCTACCTTTATGACCCCATCGAGTTTGTTTTCGAAAATGTGATAAGCCTCTTCGATTTCATTTAGGGGAAAGCGATGGGTGATGAGTGGGGTGGTATCAATTTTACCTTCTTCTATCAAACGAAGGATTTCGGCACAATCGCACCCGTCTACTCCTCCGGTCTTGAAGGTAAGGTTTTTGCCATACATATCGGGTAACGGTAAAAGTTGCGGTTTGTCGTAGAGGGCGACCACGGTTACCACGGCATTGGGGCGAGCGCATTCCCATGCCATGCGGAAGGTGTCATCGTTTCCGGCAACTTCTAGTACCACGTCGGCCCCACCATGATCGCTGTGCTCAAGGACGAACTCTTTGCATTTTCCCGGTGCGGTCACCAGTACATTGGGGTAGTGTTCCCTGACAAACTGGATCCTTTCCGGTGATTGTTCGCAGACAATAATTCGTTTTGGTTTCTTTAGCATCACGCAAAGCAGGGTACATATCCCGGTTGGCCCGGCCCCGATGACGAGTACCGTGTCGTCTTCCGTGATCTCCGAAATACGTGCAGCCCAAAAGCCGGTGGCAAGTATATCGCCCACGAAAAGAGCCTGTTCATCGCTCACCGTGTCGGGAATGCGGTTGAGCCCGCTATCGGCATAGGGAACACGAACGTATTCAGCTTGTCCCCCGTCAATACGGCATCCCAAAGCCCATCCGCCATTGGGATCGGTACAGTTGTTTACGAATCCTTTCTTGCAGAAAAAGCACTCTCCACAAAAGGTTTCCACGTTAATAATGACCCGGTCTCCGGGTTTCACGGTTATGACATCGGTTCCTGTTTGTTCCACGATTCCCACCATTTCGTGACCCACAGTAATACCCGGTACGGCACGGGGGACACTCCCGTGTTTGATGTGTAAATCACTGGTACAGATACTTCCAAGTGTGACACGAACGATGGCGTCCCGTGAATCTTCTATCTGGGGAATCGGCTTCTCTTGAAGTCTGAAGTTTCCTTTGCTGATGTAGGTGTATGCTAACATTGGGGCGTAATTATATACTTTACTATTGTAATGAATAAAAAGCGTTTTTATCGAGTCCAAATATAAGGTATAAATCTTAAAAGTAAATTTTTTGTTTTAGAACTTTGTTACAAGTTTACACCTTTACACCTTTACACCGGGGGTGGACTGATCCTTGCTAATCCTTCCTCTACCCCTGCTCGCAGGCATCAACTAAATTCCAACATAACACGAACGGAGCATATACACCCGTCAGTGTTCATGTTATGTAGATGCTATGTTCATGCTATGTTCATGATCATAGGGAAAGATAGCCCAACCATAACGAAAAGGTAGACTATTCTCTCTTGGTTCTGGTAATTAGATGTGATTTGAACCCAAGGATGTTGTATACTAGTATTTTTTTTCGATACATTTTCAACAACTTTGAAAGCTGTACGAAAAGAGAAATCGGATATTGCTTTACCGTTCTCCTGTATTTGGTAAGAACCTAGGGGACCAAAACAAATGGCCTTCAATAGAGTGTTTATCACCTTGAGTATATTCAATTGCCGTTTTAGATTGAATTTTTTTTGTAAATTTATTGTCTATTTTTTTATCAAATTTGTTGTACGAGTGAATGATTAACAGTTTTACCAAAACTCATGTGAAATTTCTTGAACACACGGCAATCAAGCAAGCAATAGAAATCAATCGTTGGAAATTGGATAACAGTTCTGCTTCGAATCTTCCTCATGTGACAGAGAGTATGGAAGCAGATTTGTTGGATTGTTTTGAAACTAATAAAATATTGCTTTCTACATTGGGATTTCCTTTATTTGAACCGATATCACGAGTCACGGTTACTACAAAAAATGAGGGGATTTTTATGATAAAAAGTAAGGAAATCGTTGCCGATGGAAATTTAATAGACGATGGTTTTGTCGTGTTCAAAGGATCGGAGGCAAAATTGAATACAACTCCTTCATGTCATAAATATTTAATTGATTTAAGGATTTTTTTGCAAGAGAAAGTGTGATCGTTCAAAGCAATAATTGCTATCAGTTTGTAGAAGATTATGTTTTCTCTTCACCAAGTACAGCTGGGGGAGTTATTTTGGGATGTGCGACAAATGGATGGACGAAATGGAGAAACTCTGAAGGTAAAACTTTAGATGAAGTTAGAAGAAAAAGCGTGTAACCTTATATTAATGTTTATTTCAGGTGTGATTTACGATGTGCTTTTTATGATTTAATATTTGATTTATAATGTGTTATGGTGAGGTGTACATTCTTGAATGCAAGAATGTATGTATCATTATCCATTATCAAATGAAGAAAAAATGAATAGTTAAGGTAATCACCAGATAATCATAGAGCAAAAACCTATTAACTTCGGTGCAAAGACGTTCGTGAACGTCTTTGAAACGTCTTTGATTCGAAGTTGATACGTCTTTAATCCCTAAATACATCGAATATGCAACGGGTAAACACTGTGTCTTGCCTTGTATTATCTTGAAAAAAGTTTACAGTAAATTTAGGGTAAACCTGTGTCGGAATTGCCAAAATGTATTTCTCTTTTTAGGTGTAAGGTTATAATGTATTGCGTGGAGTAAATGTAAAATATGCTATATAGGATAATTTTGACTGTTAATTTTTGAGGTGATATTTGTTTTTTGTAAAAATGTTTATATATTTGTGATGTCTAACATATTCAGAGGCGGGGAATCCTGCCACTACGTAGCAGGCATTTTTTTTTTAATGCCTGTTATTTCCATACGGCGGTTCCGTACCCCCGTGATGGAGTGTTAATGCACCCACAGCCTCTGAGAAGTGTTAGACAACGGGACAGGCGGAACCGTTTCTTTTCGCCCTAATCTTGATACCAAAAGACTTATGAGGGTAAATTATGATCATGTTTTTGTGAGGGGAATTGTTGATCCGGCTTCCATGTTTCTTTAATTTTTAGTGTTTACTTGTAACGGGGAAGGCTAGGAGAACATCCGGATTTGGGAATGTTTTGATCTTTATATTTTTTATAGGTTTTGTGAAATCTTTGTCTTACAGGATAAAGTGTGAGATCGTCATGTCAAATTGTAACGAAATGTGGATAGTGAAATAAGAAGCAGAAAATGAAATAGGGAGTGTATTCTATGCCTGAGAAACGTTGAATATCACCCCCTTGTGTAAATCAATTTTATCAATTAATTAACAATCAAAGTTA
>DYVS01000097.1:0-5724 GCA_020743075.1 Butyricimonas virosa
GTATTCACTCTTGACAAACATCACTAATTTCTCGAAATAGGGCTTGTCAAATTCATCTTGCAAGCGTTGTTGCCAACTTTCTTCTATTTGAACCTTCATAAATGCATTTGGGTTGCTATACGAAGGCAAAAGTAAACATATTTTTCATTCGTTTATTTCCATTTTTTCAGAATTTTATTGTTTTACAGAGCCTTGATGTTCATGATTGGTTTGATCGTGTCGATGATCGTTGCCGTGTCTTGTATCGCCTGCATGATCAAGTCCTTGTCTTTATACGCCATCGGGGATTCATCTAGGGTTTGTCGGCAGACGGAGGTGGAATAGATGCCTTCCATTTCTTTCGTGAATTCGTCCATATCCAGTGTTTTCAGTGCTTTGTTTCGGGCAAGTACCCTTCCGGCTCCATGAGGGGCGGAACAGTTCCAGTCCGGGTTACTTTTTCCTTCACAAATCAACAAACCGTCACGCATATTGAATGGGATAACCATTTTTTCACCTTGATAGGCTCGAATGGCTCCTTTTCGGATGATCCAGTCGGTCGTGTCGATGAAATTATGCATGGAGTAAACCGTGTCCACGGCTTGGTAATTTTCACCCAAGTCTTTGAATATGGCTTTTGCCATAGCTTTATGGTTAAATTGTGCGTAAGTTTGAGCAATAACCATATCGACAAGATATTCATACATATCTTCTTTTTCAAGCATATACTCCTTTTTCCCGACGTGGTAACGTTTGTTTAATTCTTCCAGTTTTTTGGGAATATCACTTGTCGGCAGTGTATCACGCGTGATAGACTTGAATTCTTCATGGTACTCTTCCGGAAGAACGGTCGTTTTATGCATTTTCTTGGCATGATAATTACACACCTTCAACCCGAAATGACGAGAACCGGAGTGAATGGTCAGGTAATGTGAACCATCTTTGGCAGATTCTCCTAACTCGATGAAATGATTTCCACCTCCTAGTGTACCCACGGAACAATAGAAGGTACTTTCTTTGATACCGATTTTTTTACACAAGCGGGAGATATATTCTTTGTCGACTTGAATGGAATTTTTGGTTTCTCCGAATCGCTGGAACCATTTTTGTTGAAAGGCATGAAGGTTATTATTCACGGTTTCAAAATAGGGGGTAATCCACCAGTCATCCAAGTTCTTTTCCTTTCGGATATGCATCCCCATGGGAATGGAACGCCGAATGGCATGGTCCAATGTTGGGAATCTTTCTTCTTCGATTCGCTGGTTTAATTTGAACGTGGTGACGGAACAACCGATGTCCACACCAATATAGTTCGGGTTGACCATTCGTGTCACGGGCATGGTGAATCCAATCACAATACCCTTACCCACGTGAGTATCCGGCATGATTCGTACTTGTACACCGGCAGAGATTTCTTGATTCAGAATGTTCCGGACCAACTCGATGGCTTCGGATTCCACTTCGTCAATAAAGATTTTACAATCTTGATTATATGTTCCTTTTAATTCTATCATAATTTTTGTTTTTAATATACGCGGAGCAACGGGCAAACAAGGATCGTACGGGATTCGAACCCGTGGTGACCACTTTAACGAAGTAACCCTGTTTTACGGCATCCGCGTGAGTTTCATTTGTAAAAAACAGGAGTAACAAGCGAGAAAGGAAACGGGGCATGACTTGCCGGAGTCGAACCGGATAATCTCGTCGATTTTACGACCTCACTATTCCTCCCCTAAATTGAGTCGAAGTAACCCTTCTCTACGACATCCTGTTTTAATAATTTAAAAGCAAGGCTACAAGCGATAAGAGACTGTTTCCTGCTCTACCCACTGAGCTACACTCCCTTGTTCGTGATTTACTGATCGTGGAAGTGGCGGGATTCGAACCCGCGACCCGGGCGTAATATGCGAAGTAACTCTTGTCTACGGCACTTGCTTTATATTGTTATTTCAAAGAACGCTTTCATATTTCTATTTTCATTATTTCGTCGACAACCGAGGAACCTTGTTCGATATAATATATCATATCGAATATTTTTTCACTCCACCCGCTGACCAGGATCACGTTGCCGTTATCTTTGGTCATGCTGTTTCCGTAACCTCTCAAGTCAACCGTGTAGACACTCACGTCCGGGTTGATTTTCAGGTATTTCTGGAAAAGACGGTTGAAGTTTTCTCCCCGATTCCCTTTGTGATCGTACCAGTTGCATCCGTCACCGACTTGACAGTCAGAGAATATGATGATTCTGTTTACAATTGTTTTTGATTTTATCAAATATTCCATGTAGTCGAATATTCCTCTTTCCGTGGCCGGGCCGCATTTCTTGGCAGCTTGGTTAATGATGTTGAAATTCTCGAACACGTTTACCGAGCGACTCAAGTTCGCGTCAATTAACCGATCACCAAACAGTCCGACGTAAGTGTCTTTGCATTTGTTCCAATACAACACGGCAAACAAGTTGGCGATATCCGAAGTTTTCCGTTCGCTCATGGCTGACACTAGGGATTTTCCACCTCGGTCCCCGTACATACTTCCGGAGTTATCGGATAGTATCACGGTTTTTCCCTCGCAGGTCGGGATGTTGTCACAACTGATTACCAGTGCTTTTTCCAAAGCTGCCAAGGTTTTCTTTATTTTCGCTTTTTCCCCTTCGAATATAGAGCTTTCTTTGGCTAATTTATCTATTTCCAGAAATGCTGACAGGTAACGGAAAGGCATTTGTTTTGCTTTTCTGATCCGGTGTTCGTTTGTCAGAATATTCAAGGTTATATCCAATGCTTTATCAGTGCTTTTCGTGACGATATTCCGCAAGTTTCGTAGTAGAGCCATGTAACCCATTTGACTGCTTGACACGAGTTCTTCCCATTTTTCGGAAACGGCTTGAGCTTTCACTTTCTCGTTTTCGAATGTTTGTTTACCCAGTTCGGATAATTCGGTTTCCCACGTGTAAGGAATAGCCAGTTGCCCCGATACTATTTTGTCAAATACAGCTTGTTGTGTTTCATCCTTTGCTTTCGGGTGAACCAAAAATAATGCATCTCGCAGGCTAACAGCCGAGTCGGTATTGTATTTGGCGAATTGATACTCGTCAAACTTGTTGAACGATTCGATTAATCCTTTTTGTATTTGTTTTGACAACCGGTTTAACTTTTTGGTTCCTTCCCGTTTGTTGGCGATTTGGTAATAAGCGAGAATCTCGGAGATCTCGTCAGCTCGTTTCACCACACCCGCAACGGCACGTTTCACGATCTCGTTGCCAGAATACAATTTTGCCAATTCAACAGCCAGAATCATCGGTACCGAACGCAAGTTCATTTCCGTGCGAGCGTATACAGCGAGTCTGGCTACAAACTCGGGACTGCATATCGCGATCAGGTTTTTGATCCTGCAAACCCTGTCCGTGTTTGATTCATAGTATGAATCATCGACCACGCAGGTGACTACGGTTGAATAGAGTTCCATTTCCGGCGTCATTTTGTAAGCCTTGGTTCCCATGTAATTCACGGTAGTGTCTTTTCCTTTGTTTGTAAAATTGAACTTCATAATTGTATCTTTTTTCGTTTCACACCACAAAGATGCATGGGTAGGTGCGCAAGCTTTTTGCGTAATTGAAATTATTTTCATATTTTTGAAAAAATAATTTTTATCCTGTTCTTATGCCAGCGAATCGTAATGCCCTAATCCGTTATAAAACAATAGATAACTGCCTGCGTAATAAATATAGAAGATGGACGCTCGAAGATTTGATTGACGCGTGTTCCGATGCCTTGTACGAGTACGAGGGGATCACGAAGGGAATCAGTCGGCGCACGATTCAGATGGATATACAGATGATGCGTAGCGAGAAATTGGGTTATAATGCCCCGATCGTGGTATATGATAACAAATACTATAAATACGAAGACGAGGATTATAGTATCACAAACACTCCTTTGTCGGAGCAGGATTTGAAAGTGATGTCGGAGGCCGTGGAGGTGTTGCGTCAGTTTAAAGGGTTCTCTTACTTCTCGAATATGGGGGATATTATCAGTCGTTTGGAGGATCATGTGACTTCAGCCCGTCAGAAAACAATCCCAGTGATTGATTTCGAGAAGAACGAGAGTCTGAAGGGGATTGATTATCTGGATATGATTTATCATGCGGTGGTGAGTAAACAAGTGCTGCGGATGAAATACCGGTCTTTCAAGGCCCGATCCGCATCCTCGTTTTTGTTCTATCCTTATTTACTGAAAGAGTACCGGAATCGTTGGTTCGTGTTCGGGGTAAAACAGGGAACGTCCGTGCTTGTAAACTTGGCTCTTGACCGTATTCATGACCTTGAAATCGCTAAAGAGGAATCTTACAGGGAAAACACGGTGTTTGATCCGGTCACGTTTTTTGACGATCTTGTCGGGGTAACTAAAAACACGGGATCAAGGGCTGAAGTGGTTCGTTTTTGGGTAGATCGACTCAACGCTCCATACGTGGAAACCAAACCCCTGCATAAGTCGCAACGGGTGGTGGAAAGACAAAAAGATGGGGCTGTCGTGTTCGAGATCGAGGTGGTTATAAATCAAGAGCTAAGACGGGAGATTTGTGGATTTGCCGAGGGGATCCGGGTGTTAGCACCACCTATGCTGGTACGGCAGATGGCATCCAAGTTTCAACAGGCAAATGAGCTATATCGGCAGAGCTGATTTTATATTCCTTTTTTGATGATGGTATAACCAAAGAATCCTTTTTCCAAGGTTAGAGTTCTGGTTGCGTTAGTACGTGTCTTGTTATAGGTAGAGAGTGAAACCGGGAGTTTTTTTTGTGCCCCGTTTTCGAAAACGACATGCAGATAATATTCTTTTCTTTCTCCCGCCGGAACATAACTGTGCTTTCCTACTCGACGAGTTTGTTTATGAGTTTCGATATGTTTGGAGAGTACGGTTACTTTTTCTTCCCGGGTAGAAGACGGATCTGCGAGCATGAAGTTGCCGCCCAAAATCATGAGATAACAGAAAGCGCTTGCGTGAAATATATGGCATATACCATTCAAGATTTTATTATCGGAATGAGTTAACCATTTCCAGCTTCTCGTAAAAAATAGTGTTGCAATAGCGAGTATAAGAGCCATCGAGAGCGGTTCCCACCAAGCAATTAGTGTTTTCCCGTAAATGACATATCCGAAAGCCCAAGCCAGTATGGCGACTAGCATGGTTACGTAAGGAACGATTTTAAAGAATAACGCTTTCATAAGAATTCTTGTTCAGTTACAAAAATAAAAAATATTTCCCGGTAGATCAACGGGAGACCTTACCCACTCTCATGTCTTTTCATTTGTTTTCGTCCGTTTTGCGGGCACAAAAGTAGAATAAGAAAGAATTTTTTCCAGTATAATTTGAATAATTTATGCGTTGTACAACCAAAATAAGTTACAGAACGTTGAGTAAAGACGGCTTAAAGCTGAGATACAGCTTAGTGGAGTAATCTTTACCTTTTCGTTATTCCCTTGTTACGTATCGATTGGAAGATGTTCTAGAATAATGAAGGGATTGATATATTACTAAAAAGACTTTGAAAAGAATGAAATTCGTATCACAAAGAACAGGAGGTTCGCCTACTTTTTCAAGAGAGCCGGTTTAAACATCAAGCTAAAAACACCTAAAAATGCCCATAAAATAAGAGAGAGCTACTTTTGTAACTCTCTCATTTTCAGTGGTACCACCAGGAATCGAACCGGGGACACAAGGATTTTCATTCCTTTGCTCTACCAACTGA
>DYVS01000098.1:0-5686 GCA_020743075.1 Butyricimonas virosa
AACTTTAGCCTCTGAGAACATAGTGATAATCGTTTTATTTTATTTTTGATACTATAAATTTACAACTTTTATCGCTATGTTCCTAATATTCAAATAAATAATTTTAATCCTTATATCGAACTCACGTTAAATATTTTAAAATCAATGTGTCCAGTTCCACGGCGGGTGACGGTATTTTGGTTTTAAGCAAATATAAAGGGCATGCAGAGTTGTCTTTTAAGCGTTTGGACAAAGAAGGAAGTGTTTTTACCCCTAATTTTTATGAAGCTTTAACCGGAAATTATTTAGGGACTAATCCACGAAGGATACATCGAGATTATCTTCCCGAGGCAAATAATATAAATTCCGGGTTGAAAATAGAAACGGATCATCAAATAAAATGTTTGAGTGAGGAGACGTTGCAGGAGATTGAGGGGAATGCCATTTTGGATCATAATTATTATATCAAAGAGGCTCAGGGTTTACCTTCCGGAGATATAACGGGTTTTGAAGTGAAAGCTTTTAATCATCAGGCTACAACAATGGAAGGGATGATGAATACGAATTATACGTGTACAATAGCGGGAGATGAATTTTGGACGATACAATCAACATGTGTTCCTTCTATGAATATGTGGTTAAAACTTGCATTTATGCAAATAAAGAGTCCGTGGAAAGGAACATTATCCCCGACAATGTTTTTGTCTTCTTTAGTTGAGTCTGGAGGACAAAATTATACAGTGGCAAATATGTATATGTTTGATGAAACGGTCGGTCAATTTTGGTATAATAATTTGCTGTCCGCTAATAATGTTGGAGTTCCAGAACTTGGGACTTATAGTGGTTATTCTTTATTATTTGGAACCCATACGGCAACAAAAGATCATGCCGTGGCCGTGTTGAGCGATGGAGCGGGTTATCGGATGTTGTATATGAATCTTTCGAATGGAACGCAATCGGTACTTGCGGATTTTGCAGTACCTAGTAATATTATTAACGAGACAACATCTTATTATCCGATGAAAAATGAAGCTTATATGTTGTTTACCACGAATGATAAGTTGTATCGTTATAATTTGCGCGAGTTGGAAAATAATGTTGCCCCAGGGAATTCGAGCGTGTTCGTGGAGTTGTCGAAATGGGGGTATAATGCGGAAGCTAAAATCACTTGTATGAGTGTTTCAAGGACAGAACAGGAAATACTTTTGGGAGTTTCTCGTTATGGGGATGATACGGAAGGTATGTCTGAAGGATTGAAAGGGGATGTGTTGGTTCTAGATCTAAAAACAGGAGAATTAGTAAAAAAATATGAAGGAATATCTGGAGTTCCCGTGGATGTGAAAATTAAGTATCAGAAATGGCTTCGGGATGGTAAAGAGGGAGGAAATGTTGTCGATATGCTTTATTTTTAGATATTTTAAACTAGAGTGATTGTGTGTGTTAGCGATAGAAAGACATGAAGCTTTCTATCGCTATTTTTACTTATTGATTTTCATTTCCTTTTAATACCGGAAGACTGATATGGTATTTTACGGCAACAATCCGGGCTAAAATGACGCTTCCGGCCGTGATGATTTGGGTGGTGATATGGCCTACGGCAAAGAAGTCACAGGCGAAGTAAATTAATCCTCCTAGAATACAGGCGATGGCGTAAATATCCTTGCGGAAGATTAGGGGTACTTCGTTGATAAATATATCCCGGATCACACCCCCGACAGCTCCGGTAGTCATACCCATGATGATAGCTACCCACATGGGAAATCCGGCAAGTAAACTTTTTTCAATTCCTACCACGGTAAATAGTCCTAATCCGATGGCATCAAAGATGAAAAACGTGTTATTCAGCCGGATCACTTGTTTCCCGAACATAATCACGAATAACAAGGCCAGCCCTGTAACAATCAGATAGGAGGGTTGGTGCATCCAAAAAGGAGTTAACCCCAGCATCAAATCTCGTGTCGTTCCGCCCCCGATGGCTGTTGCGGCTCCGACCACGTATGCCCCGAACCAGTCGAATCGCTTGGCTGATGCCAAACGTATTCCACTGATAGCGAATGCGAATGTGCCGATGTAATCAATGATTGTTGTAAAATCAATATTCATATTCCTGTTATTTTTTGAGCCTGCAAAGCTAATAATAAAGGAATATCATTCGACATATATTTTGATGTTTTACGGCATGATAATAAAGTTCATGAACTTATTTTTATACCCATTCTTCGCTTTTCACTTCTCCTTCCACGGACAACACGATCTTTTTAATCGGGATGTTACGGGAGGCAATTTCTCTCGCTTTTAGAGCCATTTGCAGGAGTCCTCCGCAACAGGGTACTTCCATGATGAGTACGGAGAGCGTGTCTATCTGTTCATCGTCAATCATGCTATGGAGTTTGTCCACGTAAGAATCGGTATTATGATCCAGTTTTGGGCAGGCGATAGCCAGAATCTTACCTTTCAAGAAATGTTCGTGAAAATTCCCGGCAGTGAAGGCAGAACAATCGGAGGCTAGTAGTACGTTTGCTCTTTGGAAATATCCGGCTTGTGGGTTTAACAGGTGTAACTGTACAGGCCATTGCCGGAGTTCGGAACTACCGGAGCATGGGGCTGCAGCGGGTTTTATGATGGGTTTTAATTCTTTTGCCATGGAACCTGGACATCCACATCCTAGTTTCGGTGTGGGATGTAATTCTTGGAGATTTATGGGGATGTTATGGCGTTTTAGATAGTCCACTCCCTGTTTGACCAACTCTTTTTCACCGTGGTCTTTCAAGTGACGCAGATGGGTCAGGATCACGTGTTCTCCTTTTGGGGCAATACGTTCCATGACAGCCTCTTCACTATACGGTTCTGCTTCTCGTTCCTCTAACTCGATGGCGCCGGCGGGACATTCTCCGATGCAAGCGCCCAGCCCGTCGCAATACAAATCACTTATCATGACGGCTTTTCCGTCTATTAATTGCAAAGCTCCCTCGTGACAACCTTGCACGCATAGCCCGCAACCGTTACATTTTTCCTCGTCTATTTTTATAATTGTCCGTTTCATAGTCAGTTGTTTTTTGTTTTAGGACAAAGATACACGTGAAAACAGGGGAACTTTGTAATGAATATTACAGACGCGACTCAAAAAACAAGAATAATTGTTTATGAATCTTAACTTGCCTGGTAATCACCCCTCCCCCAGTGTAAGGGGGAGTTGGAGGGGGTAGTTTGTTGATATTGGATAAGACTTGTTAGACAGCTCCTACTATGAGACAGCCCTATTGGAATGCTTTTTTCAAGCGTTCGAGTCCTTTTTTTACCGTTTCAAGCGGGCAACCGATGTTCATGCGGAAAAAGCCTTCTCCCTCGGGTCCAAAATCCATGCCACTATTTAAGCCGAGTTTCGCTTCATGGAGTAGTTTTTTCTGGATTTGCTCGTGGGATAATCCTGTCGCCCGGAAATCAAGCCAAAGTAAGAAGGAGCCTTCCGGGAGTATCATCTTTATCACGGGTAATTCTTCCCGGAGAAATTGATCGGTAAACAGGATGTTCTTTTCGAGATAGCGAACCATTTCGTCCAGCCAAGTGTCTCCATGCTTGTAAGCAGCCTCTAGGGTGACGTGTCCGAAGATGTTACCCAAATCCAAGTGCAGGCATAAAAGTTCTTTCTCAAAGAGGCGGCGTAATTCTGGGTCAGAGATCACGACAACAGAATTCATCATCCCGGCGATATTGAACGTTTTGCTCGGAGCCATCATGGTCACGGTGATCGCTGCAATCTCCGGTGAGAGGGAGGCCATTACCACGTGCTTGTGTCCGAAAAGAGCAAGGTCGGAATGGATTTCGTCAGAGAGAATCGTGACCCCGTGTTGCAAGCATAACATTCCGATTCGAGTAAGTTCTTCCTTGGTCCATACTCTTCCCACTGGGTTGTGAGAATTGCTCATTATCAGTAATTTTACTCCGTTTTTCAGTTTCTTTTCAACATCTTCCCAGTCAATCTGGTAATGTCCGTTTTCTACTTTCAAGGTACTGCATACGAGTTCCCGGTTGTTATCTTTCACCACGGCATAGAATGGAGGATAGACAGGAGTAAAAATCATGACCTTATCATGTTCTTCCGTGTAAACTCGAACCCCTAATGCCAGGGCCGTGACGATACCGGGACTACTTAATAGCCAGCGGGTGTCCACTTGCCAACCGTGGCGACGTGCCACCCAATCGGCGAATGCCTGTTTGGCTTTATCACTTCGGAACGTGTATCCGAAAACTCCTTTTTCACAACATTCACGAGCGGCATCGAGAATTTCGGGGGCTACCTGAAAATCCATATCCGCTACCCACATGGGTAGAATATCCGTGCTACCAAACACGTTTGCAAGATTGTCATACTTCACGCAACTCGTGTTCCGACGGTCTATTATCTGATCAAAATTGTACATACTTTTTTTATTTAATCGAGTAGCAAGTTATAAAACTCTTTTAAATATTTATACGGGAATGGACGGGAAATGTCGAAACATTTATTTCATATTTTGGTAATCGTTTCTTAACAATACAATTCTTCCTTTGTATAAGTAATTTAGGAATGAATATATGCCTAAGAAACAGCAACATTACAAAACAATCGTTCTTTCGGACATCCACCTCGGTTCTAAATGGTCGAAGACGAAAGAGGTTACCCGTTTTTTAAAACAACACTCTTGCGATACCCTTATCTTATGTGGTGATATTATCGACGGGTGGTCGCTTATGCGAGGGAAAAACAGTAAATGGCGGCGGCGCCACACGAATTTTATCAAGGTGTTACTAGATATCTCTCATGACACGAAGATTATTTACGTGCGGGGAAATCATGATGATTTCCTGGATCGGGTGATCCCCTTGACCTTTTCGAATATTTCAGTGGTGAAGGATTACATCTACACGAGTGGGGATAAACGTTATTACGTGCTGCATGGGGACGTGTTTGATAAAGTGACTTCCTCTATGAGTTGGTTGGCGAAAGTCGGGGATGTGGGATATTCTTTCTTGTTGTGGGCGAACAAGATTTACAATCGCCGTCGATTGAAGAAAGGTTTGCCCTATTATTCGATTGCCCGGGAAATCAAGTTGAAAGTGAAAGCTTCGGTTTCATATATCAGCGATTTCGAAAAACACATCGTGGATATTGCCGGGAAGAAAGGTTGTCAAGGGGTGATTTGCGGGCATATCCACTATCCGGAGAAGAAGATGATCGGGAACGTGCTTTACTTGAATTCGGGAGACTGGATGGAATCTCTCTCTGCCTTGACCGAGGATTACGATGGAAACTGGAACGTGTATATCGAAGAAAAGGCTTTGACGGAGGTACGAGATTCGGAATCTGAAACTGTATTACACACGGGATTAGCGGTATGAAGTATTTATTTATCGTTCAAGGAGAGGGAAGAGGCCATCTGACGCAGGCCATTTCGCTCTCGCAAATGTTACGTCGCCATGGTCATGAGGTCGTGGAAGTGCTGGTTGGGAAAAGTAGTAACCGGGAGATTCCCGCTTTCTTTTTGGAGAAAATTGGGGCAAAGGTAAAGACTTTTGCCAGCCCGAGTTTTTGTTATGGGAAAGATCACAAGAAGGTGAAACTGACAAAAAGTATATTACTTAACGTGAGTTCGATATAAGGATTAAAATTATTTATTTGAATATTAGTAACATAGCGATAAAAGTTGTAAATTTATAGTATCAAAAA
>DYVS01000099.1:0-11974 GCA_020743075.1 Butyricimonas virosa
AAATTTATGAAAAAAAAGCGAGACTATGCATTGCCAAGATGCTGGAATTCATGGCAGAAGATGTTAATCTTTAAAAATTTTCTAGTAATCTTGTTGCTAGGTGTGTGCTTTGCCCTCCCGACAAATGCACAGGCCCAAAAGAAAACAAAGGTTACTTTAGATTTGAAAGATGTCACGTTAAACGAAGTCATCGAGGAATTAAAAAAGCAAACCGACTATGACTTTTTCTACAACAGTGAGTTGGCCAAATCCAAAGGAAAAATTTCAGTAGAGGCTAAAAACAAGGAGGTAAAACAACTTTTAGACGAGATTCTTCCCAAGCTGGGATTAGAATACGCCATTTCACAAAGCTTGATCTCCATTCGAGAGAAAAAGATCGTAGAATTAATCAGACTTAGTGGTAAAGTTACAGATGATAAAGGAAATCCTATTCCCGGAGCCACAGTAATTATCCACGGGACAACCCAAGGAGTTGCCACAGATGCCAATGGACGGTACACGATTCCTGTTAGACCTGACGATGTTTTACGAGTTTCTTTCATCGGTTACAAACCGGAAATCGTTGCTATCAAAGGAAAAAAGACCGTGAATGTAACATTAAATCCAACAGCCGAAAACATTGAAGAAGTTGCCGTTGTTGCCTTTGGTACACAGAAGAAAGAAAGTGTAGTATCTGCAATCTCCACGGTACGCCCCATGGATTTAAAATCCTCTAACAGTGACTTAACAACAAGCCTAGCGGGACGTGTCCCCGGTATTATCGGTTGGCAAACGGGAGGAATTCCGGGAGCGTTGACCGAAGAAGAGATGAATACGAAGTTCTATATTCGCGGGATCACGTCTTTCCAGACAGGAGCAAATATTGACCCACTAATCTTGATCGACGGGGTAGAATCGTCAAAATTGGAACTAGCCAGAATTGCACCCGAAGACATCGAGACTTTTTCGGTATTAAAAGACGCCTCGGCAACAGCGATGTACGGGGCTCGCGGGGCAAATGGAGTAATCATGATTACCACGAAAAAGGGGGAAGAAGGCAGCGTGTATGCATCTTTACGTTATGAATCCATATTCTCCATGCCCACCAAAGAAATTGACGTGGTAGATCCCATCACTTATATGCGAATGTACAACCAAGCATTAATGGGACGCTCACAAGCTTCAACACCCAAATACAGCGAGGAAACAATCAACAGAACCCTCTCGGGAAAATATCCTTCTTGGCTATACCCTCAAAACGACTGGTACGATGTTTTATTTAAACGTTTTAACGTAAACCACCATGCCGGGATCAGTATTAGGGGTGGTTCAAAGGTTGTACAATATTACGCTTCTGTAAATTACAACCGAGATCAAGGTATGCTAAAAACAGATAAATTAAATGATTATGATTGTAACATCATAAACAATCAAACCTCTTTCCGGGCAAACCTGAACATTGATTTAAAGGCGGGTATCAAATTATTAATCAACTCGTCCACCACTTTAGATAAATATAATGGACCGTTGTATGATGTAACCCAAGCGTACCAATTAGCCTTTAATGCTTCCCCTGTCGATTTTGCACCTACCTATCCGGGAGATGATACATACAACTGGCCCCATCTTCGTTTTGGAACAGTAGATAAATACACGACAAATCCATACATGGAGATTCAAAAAGGATACATGAAACGTACCCGGTATTCTACCACAAACAAAGCAGAATACATCCATAATCTTTCCTCTCTAATCAAAGGTCTTGAGATTAGAGCCAGCGTATCCATTGTTCAATCCGGATACTACACAACTGGTTTTAAAACTGCACCTTTTTTATATTCTCTTGAAAACTACAATTTCGAAACAGGTAAGCATACCCTACATGCTATAAACCCGGTATCTGCCCGTAGAACACTAGAAGTCGCATCTAACAGTTCTACAACCAACACGCAAGTGACTTACGAAGGGCGGGCATTACATACCGCAGCATGGGGAGATCACCAGACTTCATTAACAGGAGTCTTTCAAATGCAAGAACGAACCTACACTCCCATCCAATCCGTCCTAGACGGTATGCCCCGACGCAACATGACATTCTCCATGCGCGGAAGTTATGGATTCAAAGATCGGTACTTCATAGAAGGTAGTTTCGGGTACAATGGCTCCGAACGTTTCGCGGACAAGAACCGAATGGGCTTTTTTCCAGCCGGAGGAATTGCCTGGGTTATATCCAGCGAACCATTCATGCAATCCACTTCAGAGTGGCTACCCTTTTTAAAATTCAGAGCTTCATATGGGAAGGTTGGAAACGACGGAATCATTTCAACCCCTCGTTTTGTTTTTCTGCCACTCATCGAAAAACCTAATAGCCTTCAATATAAAGATCCAATGCCCTATGGACAAAATATTAATCGTTTCCGAGTTTCTTCCTATGCTAATGAAAATATAAAATGGGAGATTGCAGAACAAGTAAATTTGGGACTAGAGGCTAAGTTATTCAAAGGTGTTGTTGAATTTACTTTAGATGCTTTTCAAGAAGTACGCCATAACATTTTGGCCAATCGTACCACAATCCCCTCTTCCATGGGTGTAGAGCTTGCCCCCTTAGATAACATTGGTAAAGCACGAACGCGCGGGTTAGACTTTTCTGGCAAAATCCAACACGCTTTCACAAATGACTTGTGGGTCATCTTAAACGCCACGGCCACTTATTCCGAATCAAAATATTTGGAAATTGAAGAGGCAACGGATAAACCAGTATGGCAACGTAAGGTTGGTCATGAAATCTCTCAACAAGTAGGATATATTGCAGAAGGTTTGTTCCGCGACCAGGCAGAAATAGACAACTCTCCGGTTCAAGGTGGGGATGTAATGCCCGGAGATATCCGTTATCGCGACCTGAATGGTGATGGAGTGATTGACGTGGAAGATGCGACTTACATCGGATTCCCAGAAACTCCTCGATTAATTTATGGTTTCCAAGGCTTTATCAACTACAAGAGTTTCGAATTCAGTTTTGCATTCCAAGGTTCCGGGAAACGAGGATTCTTTATGGATCCTAAAAAAATATCTCCATTTGATAATGACCACGCCATGCTAAAGGCTATTTACAACGACCATTGGTCAGAAGACAATATGTCAAACAAACCGTTCTGGCCACGATTATCAACTTACAACTTAACACAACACAATCCACAAGAAGATTGGTATAATGAAAATAATGCAGAAATTCGTAAAAGTACCTACTTTATGCGAGAATGTAGTTTTTTACGTTGTACCTCGTTGGAATTAGCTTACAATATGCCTCGAAAATTGATGGATAAATGGAAATTGCAGAATGTCAAACTCTTCGTCCGGGCAAATAATCCATTCTTAATCACCAACTTTAAAGTATGGGATGTAGAATTAGGTGAAGACGGTTTTAATTATCCCATACAAAAGACATATGCTATCGGTTTAAATTTCAGTTTCTAATTCTAATAAATTACTATTATGAAGCATTTAATTATATATAGCACGATTGTCACATCAATATTCTTTTCTAGTTGTAGTAACTATCTGGATATAGTACCCGAGAATGATATTGAGACAATCGAGACCATTTTTGAAAAACGAGAACAAGCCGAACTATGGTTAAAAAGCTGTTATGTTCTCATGACCGATCCGGTTTCTTCCGTCATCGTAAATCCCGCTTTTACCGGGACAGACGAAGTCGTTGCCGGAGAATATACGCGACAACTTCTCACAACTCAACATAGATGGCAATGGTACGGTTTATTTATCGGCGACGGTCTACAAATGGTTCAAGAACCATATGCCAATATTTGGAAAAAAGACTTATTTTATGCTGCCATTCGTTATTGTAATATCTTTTTCGAAAAGATCGGTGGAGTTTACAATATGCCTGACAACGAAAAAGCTTTATGGGTAGCCGAATTAAAAGCCTTAAAAGCACAACTGTATTTCGAACTCATGCGCCGGTATGGACCAATCATTTTAGTTCCTGAAAATATTGAAGTAAATTCAGATATTGAGATTATGCAACAACCACGTTCTCCTATTGACACTTGTGTAAACACAATTGTCAGGCTATTGGATGAAGCGATGAAAGTATTACCTCCTTTCATGCAAAAAGATCAATCTCGTTGGACATATCATAGTTTAGAATCCGCAGCAACATTAAAAGCACAAGTTCTGCTATATGCCGCATCACCCCTTTTTAACGGGAATCCTGCATATACCAATTTCAAAAATAAAAAGGGAGAACAACTGTTTAACACAACATATGATCATGAAAAGTGGAAACGTGCAGCAGAAGCGACAGACGAGGCGATACAACTTTGTTTAGATGGAGGAAGACAACTTGTCACGGGAAATATGTCTAAAAGTACAGAATTGCTCAATACCATGATGGATATTGAAAACTCAGTGGTAGCGCCAGGTTATGCCAACAACGAGGCTATATACATGATTCGCCCACAAGGTCAGAGCTTACACTTCTGGTATTCTTGGACGTTACCCTATTTCAAAAGTACTGATTATGCTAATTATAATGCATCAATGAAAGGTTGTATCTCTCCAAGCATAAAAATGGTCGAAATGTATTACACGGAACATGGATTACCAATTGATGCTGACAAAGAATGGGATTATTCTTCCCGCTACCAAATGGGAAAAGAAAGTAGTCCTCTATATCGAGATGTCATTCCGTTAAACTCTGATGTACTGGGACTACATCTTCGCAGAGAACCTCGTTTCTATGCAAGTATCGCCGCCGACCGCTGTTACTGGCAAAGAGGAAAAGATGCAGCGCAGAATCTTATCGTGAAAGCTTATCGGGGAGAACAATTCGGTACGCACACCCCCATCATCAATAACTCCTATCCGCAAAACTTAAGTGGTTACTGGTTGAAAAAGGGAAGCTACTCTAATGTCTCAACACGTGATTATTCTTCAGCTATCGATAATCGTGAAGAAGGTGCTATTATTTTCCGTTTAGCAGAACTATACCTGATGAAAGCAGAAGCTTGGAATGAATATTTAGAAACACCTGATGCCGAACACGTCTATAATCCTCTAAATGCAGTACGAGAACGCGCAGGAATTCCAGACGTAGAATCCGCATGGACTAATTACTCAAAAACCCCAGACAAGGTAAAAACGAAAACAGGAATGCGAGAGATCATTCGTCAAGAATGGAACATTGAATTTGCATTTGAAGGGCGTCGTTTCTGGAATTTACGCCGTTGGTTAACCGCTGCTGATGAATTAAATACAGATCTTTATGGATGGAATATTTTAGGAGAAACAGCACATCAATTCTATAATAACTTTGATGGACCTATCGTTGTATGGTCAAAACGGGAATTCGTCGCTCCTAGAGATTATCTTTTCCCCATTCGTAGCGAGGAAGTTATGGTTGCCGGTTGTGTTCAAAATCCAGGTTGGTAACAAATAGTCTAATACATAAATATAGAATTATGAAAAAACTTATTTATATACTATTGACATTAAGCATATTTTATGGCTGTCAAGAAGACAAAGAAGTCGGTTTTGACATTACCATACCACAAGAAAATATTTCTTTTCAACCCACGGCCGGGGGGGCTATTATGCGTTATCGATTACCAGCAGATCCGGACATTCTATCCATCAGAGTCCGTTATCAAGATGCGTTCGGTAAAGAAATACTACGAACGGGTAGTTATGCTTGTGATTCTTTATTTTTAGTCGGATTCAACGAAGCCCGGCAAGGAGTTCTGGCGTCGATCACTCTTTGCAATCGAAATAACGTGGAATCGGCCCCGTTGGAGATCGCTTTTGACACGAAAGATTCTGGCCCTGTTGCCTTTTTTGAACAACTGGAAGTAAAACCAAGTTGGAACGGATTCATGCTCACATACGATGTCCCCCAAAATGCAAACGGTATGGCTCACGTATTTTATATCGGTAAAGATCCAAAAACACAAGAACCGGACACATTATTGATAAATAGTTTTCAAATCACGGCCGGAGCAGACACCTTAGCATTCCCCCTTGAACAATCCGCCGCCACGAACACGGTTGTAATTCGTACGGAAGATTTTCGAGGTTACATGGTAAAACAGCAAGTTTGGGAAAATATCGAAGCCTACAATACAGCTTTATTATCTCCTTCAAAATTTGACTTTTTAGATCCAGAAGGACTAGCCATAGAAGACGCAGAGGCAAAATTGAGTAAATCATATTTATTCGATGGGGACACGAAAGGGGAAACATCTTTCGGGACAGACAAGAATACCTATGGAACTTATCTAGCCGGACCAGATTGTTTCGGTAAGCCACTATTTATTCTTGACCTTCAAGAGGACAAACTAATATCGGAAGTTCGACTATACAGCATGCTATACACGAAGAAAAGTTTCCCATCAGCACCTTCAGCATGGGATCCTAATCCGGGAAAGTACGGTTACGTGTGGGCAGGAAGAATTTTCAACAAGCTTCCTTGTAATGTCACCATTTACGCATCTAATAATAAAGATGACGAAAACTCGTGGAAAGAACTTGGCCATTTTGAACAATACAGGGAACTTGTTAACAATCTCCGCTGGTGTTCCAAGTGTCCTTTGTTGAACACAGTAGATGAACTCAATAGCTTGGAAGAAATCAAAGCGGCCAAACCGCAATACATTTCAATCCCATTTGCCGCAACCGGAAGTTCCTATCGTTTCATTAAGGTTGTGATAAACGATACCTTCGGACTATTTTCCGGCTGGGCTGGAGATATTAACGCAAGCCAATATGTAACATTTCATGAATTCGAGGTTTATACCAAAAAAGACTAAGTTATGGCAATAAAAAAATATTTATGGATACTTATATCTCTCGTCCTTGTCGCTGGTTGCGAGAGTTTGGAAGATACATATAGTGATTATGCAGGTGATGGAGCCATTCGTTATCTAGGGAAATGTACCAAAGTATCGATAGCTCCGGGATGGAAAAGATTAATCGTGAAATGGGTAAATAATGTGGATCCCGTTATCGATAAAATTAAAGTCCGCTGGCAAGTAAATGATATGAAAGATTCTATTCTTCTAGCCCCAAATACAACAGAGTATAGTATTCCCGATTTAGAAGATGGAAATTACGAGGTTACAGTATGTGCTATTGACAAAAATGGCAATGAGTCTTTAGCCAACCCAATTTTTGGACGTCCTTATACACCCACGCATGAAACAATAATATCCTTTACTCGATTGATTTCCAAACATTACTTTGTAAAGAAGCGTTTAGTGCTTTTCTTTTCAACTTGGCAAGAGAATATTTCTTCCGCCCAATTGAATTATTATACTGCAGACGGGAATGTCAAAACCCTGGAATTAACATCCGAATTAATGCAAAAAAAGTATTACTTGTTACCAGAAGAAATTGACCCCGACAAGCCGGTAATTCTAAATCGGGAAGGTCAAGTCGAAGGATGTGATGACCTAATTGTTTTTGACCCGTATCAACTTTCCCGGGATAAATTGTACACCAGTGATTTCAAGCATTGGCTTAAAGCAAAATACGGACAAAGTGAGATCTCGGAAGAGTTCATTGAATCTTTAAGAGAACTTGAATATGATTATTCGCTCTCTTCTTTTGAAGACATCTTGAATCTCCCTAATCTAGAAAAATTAGTTCTAGGAAAAAATCGTTACTTGCGAACAGACATGGCAGACCAAGTTCCTCAATCCGAATTATATGATCTGGAACGTAGTCTTTTTGTTCTGGATGTAGCCAACACGGTCTGTGGACTAGCTGTCGATCGCTATAACAAGCATTATATTCCGGATGAAAATTTACCTGCTTATGTAACGAAAAAAAGTAATCCCACGCAACCAGCATTAACGTGTTTGGATGCCAGCACTTGGGAATATACTTGTTCGGAAGAGGATAAATATCCCTACAACTCAAATCTTGAAAATCTATTTGATGGACAACTCGATAACTGGTGGCAACCAGAATTAATTTCAACTTTAGCTCGTACTTACGAAATCACGGTAGACATGAAACAAGTTCAAACCATACACGGCATTAAAATTGTGCAAAAAGCTTTTGACAAAGCAGATTCTCAAAGTGCGAGCCTAATGCCTGGCATGATAAAAGTTAAAGTCTCAACAAACAAGATCTCTTGGGAGGATGCTACATACGTGGAAGAAAACACGATCGGGGCAACGAATGGAGAAACAACTATTCTCTATTTCCCCAATTCGCCCGATGTCCGATACTTCAAATTCATTGTTAATGACCAAGTTTATGGACAAAATTTCTCGGTATCCCTAGCAGAAATCGGGGTATTTTAACTTTATCAAGTAAAAAACACGCACTATTTTCATTAGAAAAGGATTATCCGGTTTAGCCCGGATATTCCTTTTCCATGTACATTTACAAATCAAAGAAATCCCATAAAACACAGAAAAGATGAAACTTTTATTACTAATTGTATTGGTAATAGGGACTTCTATTACCACCATAGCTCAAGAAAATTACAAAATAAGCGGAAAAATCGAGGGGATGGCCGACGGAACCCTTTTATTAATAAGTGAAGAACGAGGGATGGTAGATACACTAGGAATAACTCCAATAATAAACGAGGCTTTCGAATTCACCGGTACGACCGACAAACCGATCGGGGCTTACATCACAACAACCGATCAACAAGGAATCATTCCTCTCATCCTTGAAAATGCAAATTTCACCATATTTGCAGGGACCTCAGGAGTAATAATACAAGGAGGTTTTCAACAAGAAATCTATAATCGGTTCTGTAAAATCAATACAGAGATCATACAACAGCAAACACAAACAGAACTTCAACTTACAGAACAAAAAGGGAATAACTCGAAAGTACAAACATTAATCAATCAATTCAATCAGTTTTTGGAAAATGCACAAGCAAAAGAAAAAAAACTATTACAAGAATATGCCGATACTTATGTCGCTGCCTATGTGATATTTTCCAGTATGCAACAAATGGAATTAGAAACACTGAAAGGTAGGTATTCTTTGCTAGGAGAGAATGCTAAATCAACAATCCCCGGACAAGCAACAGCAAATCTTATTGCTCAACAGGAAAAACTCACGGAAGGAAATGTTGCCCCCGATTTTACAATAAAAAAAACCGATGGAAACTCTATTGTTCTCAGAAATACTAAAGGAAAAGTAAAATTAATTCATTTCTGGGCATCATGGAGTATTCCTTGCCGCCAAGAAAATATAAGCCTGTTAAAAATCTATCAGAAATATCATACAAAAGGTCTGGAAATTATTAGTATTTCTCTAGACAACAATAGGATGGAATGGCTTAAAGCCGTAGGAGAGGATGGAATGATATGGGAAAACGGCTCGGACTTGAAAGGCCAACAGTCTGAAATCGCTCGCCTGTTTTTCGTGAAAAACCTCCCTCATTCTCTCTTGCTAGACGAAAATAATGTAATTGTCGCCAAGAATCTCCGAGATGATGCCTTACGAGAGAAAATCGCAGAACAACTGAAAGGCAAGTAAATGAATAAAATTATTTATGAATACGAAATATATATTATTTTGCCTGATCTGTTTACTTTGGGGATGTCAATATTCGGAAGAAATAATTCCAGATAAAAACCTCCATTGGGGAATAAAGGATGAAAATATTATTCTCTATTCTGTTATTGCAGATATTCCTATTAAAATCGAATACCAAAATGGTCTTGAGAGCTACACTCCCAAGCTCAATGAAATATTAAATAATATTTACAACAATCATTTAGGTAAAAAACTATTTGATAAATTAAAAGGTTTCAATAAAACATTCTATATTAGTGTTGATGTCGACCTTCAAAACTACGATTTCGAGACAGATGGAACGACAATATATGTAAGCCGCAACTGCGCTCTATTACTTGAAAATGATATTAACAATATTAGTTTAACTTGGGCTGGTATTCTAATGCATGAATTTGTCCATATATTTCAACATTCCACGGACACGTCTCCAATAAATCATGAAATTGACGCTTTTATGGCACAGTTAAGTCTTGGAAGTTTTGTTGGTGATTCAGAAACACAACCTTTTTTTGATGTTATATACAGTATGTTAGAGATGCTCGACTCAAATTTAAACTTAAAGAATCCTAAAGATACAAAAAATCTTGAACGACTTTATTTAGAAGCAGTTGAACTATTAAAGAAAATGCCTAAATACGGCGGAAGAACAGAAGAATGGACATTGCGTGGATTCAAAACATTAAAAGATATATTACAATGAAAGCTTTTCTCTTATCATTACTATTTTTTCTCTCTGTAGGAAAACTCTTGGGCCAACAACCCTATTACAAATATGGCGAAACTACACACGGGAAAAAAACAAGTTATCACGTCTCTCAAGATTCATTATTCGTCATAATGGAAAAAATTGAAGGGCACCCCATTATGAAGCCAGTTCGATTACAAAATATAAACAACAAACATGATTTATTTGACAACAAAAAATTCCAACGAAAAAATGGACGAAGGTTACTCGAATATCCAATGACTACCGCAGAAATTGTATATCGACATTTGAAACAAGAAATGGAAGAATTAGTTGATGCAAAATTGACTATATTTATTCATATGCTTGCAAACAGACAGGGTGACATTGTAGAAATTAGTTTTTCAATCTGGGATCATCCTGCTTGGCAAACTATTCCTCCTGACACGTTCTACATGATAGAGCAAGAGATTAAAAAGAAAATAAAATTAGCCGATCCTGAAAGTTTCAATGAAGACTATATATATGCTATGAAGAATGTTTCATTCTTCGGCACCCAAAAGGAACTATTTAAACGGGAGAAAGAAATGAAAGAATTAAGTAAAGAATTTTACATCTATGAACAAAACCGAAGAAAAACGAGAGAAAAAAGAGAATCACGAAAATAACTTGGGACACATTAAAAAAGTAACTTTTTAAAAGAACAACAAAGAAAAAATCTACAGAAAAGGACAAACAGAAAGCAAGAGAATAATTTCACCCTTGCAACTTTTCACACCAGCGTCGTCAAATGCCGGATAAACAACTCTTCGGCAGATTGCACCCAATCCCGAAAAGCTCCCGTATCAGCATTGTGGCTCGGAATATATTCCACGAGGCGGGAAACATCGAAAGTCGTACTCTCGATTCCCGCCCCGGCTCCAACTGCATCGGCGGCATTGATTTCCTGCTCCACGTGGGTAGGAATCATCATCACCGGTTTTCCCCAATACATTGCCTCACAGACGGATTCAAACCCGGCAGTCGTGACATATCCCGAACAGCCTTGCATATACTCCAAAAACTTGACATCATTAATCCGGTGGAAAGTTAAACGATCGTTTACCCGAAAAACCGGAGGAGCAGTTTTCTTGTCCCAAAAGAAGTGAGCCTCCTGATCGGGATGGGATTTATGCCACTCTTTTACCTCATCGGCATACCCGGGATTCAGCATATACCCTAAAATATATCCCTTATCCTCTGGAGTAGTTTGTAACACCTCTTCCCGTAAAAGTGGCGGTACGACAGCCATTCTCTCCCGGTAAAAATCTTTCAAAGGGTAGAACGAAAGAGCCAATGTCTTCGTCGCCCCGATACAACACAACGTGTTATTCAAACGCAATAACATTTCTTCTCTTCCGGTCCCGTTCCCGTACTGGAAGTCGGGATGTTTCATCAGAAACTGGTGAGCGATACAGACAAAAGGAACATGTTCCCGGAAACGCAGGTTCATCAGCCCGGCCAAAATCTCGTAAAAGTTAATTACCACATCCGGCTCCGTCTTTTGAATGTGACGATGAATCAAATTCACGCTCTTCCTATATTCCCGTAATTTCTTCACCGTGATATTAAGTAACGTGAGTTCGAAATAACTTAAAACAACACAAGTTGCCTGTCCTTGACAAAATTGACATCAATGGCAGGCTTCTTTTCAAAAAAACAATAGGCAGCAATGGCCGATAGGGCATTTGCAATAAAGTTATT
>DYVS01000100.1:0-10808 GCA_020743075.1 Butyricimonas virosa
GTCTAGTAAAATGAACGTTTAGTCTGACAGATTGTTTTAAATAAGGCGTTAAATCATATGAAAATCGAATTCACATTCAGGATGTAGAATTATATAACAAATTGATTATGAACAAAAGAGAACTCACTAAAAAAGTAGCAGAAAGAAGTGGACACACCCAAGCAACTTCAGCATTAATCATTAACACCTTTATCAGTTGTATACTGGAATCTCTTGAAGCAGGTGAAAAAGTTACGATTCAAGACTTCGGAACTTTAGCCGTAAAGCAACAAAAAACAAGAGAAAGGTTCAATTTGATCACTAAAAAAGTGGAAAAATATTCCTCTTACGATTACATCAAGTTTATAACTAGTAAATCGTTAAAGAACAAACAAAAAGCGAGAAGTTTAGAAGCAAAAAAATAGAGATACACATGTATCTCTATTTTTTGGTAATTAACTTTATATCATTAAATGATTACAATATGCTCTTGATCCGTTAATTTCTCACAATAGTGACATTTCAACACGATAGGCGAACTCCCGACAACATCAAATTTCGTACGAACATTCTGGTTGTTAGTAATACATTTCGGGTTCACACATTTAGCAATCCCCTCCACTCGTTCCGGCACCATAACCGCTTTTTTCTCCGCAACTTCAAAATCTTTTATTATATTGATTTTTGCTGTCGGGGCAACCAAAGCCAACTTGTTAATCTCGTCATCTTTTAAGAATTTATTCCAAATCTTGATAATTCCCTTCTTACCTAATTTACTACTAATTAGGTTATAACCAAAAGTGACCGTATTTTCCAGATTTTGAATCCCTAACACGTTAATCACGTCAAACAATTTCTCTGCAGGAATATGATCTATTACCGTTCCATTTTCCACGGCACTAACCTGTAATTCTTTCTTTGCTGCCATATCTTTTTATCCTTTAATTACCATTTTAAATCTAATGCTTTGAAAATAATTGCTTGACGAGTGTATACCCCGTTCAAGGCTTGCTGGAAGTAATATGCTTTCTTGTTATCATCCACATCTTCGCTGATCTCATTCACTCGAGGTAGCGGGTGAAGAATCCTCATGTTATCTTTTGTTCCTGCTAGCATGGAATTTTTCAAGATATAAACATTCTTCACTTTCTCGTACTCCAATGGATCTGCAAAACGTTCACGTTGTACACGTGTCATATAAAGAATATCCGCATCATTGATCACGTCATCCAGCTCGGTATGCTCGTAATAAGGGATATGCAAGTCATCCAAGAACAACTTATAGGCTTTCGGCATCTCCAATTCTTTCGGGGAAATAAAGTGGAACGTCGGGTTAAAATGACTCATAGCCTGTAATAAAGAGTGAACTGTTCTACCGTATTTCAAGTCACCGACCATGAAAATATTCAGATTTTCAAGAGTCCCCTGCGTTTTATAGATAGAATACAAATCCAACATGGTTTGAGTCGGGTGTTGATTAGCACCATCCCCCGCATTAATTACCGGCACATCAGCCACCTCACTGGCAAAACGAGCGGCTCCCTCCAAAGGATGACGCATCACAATCAAGTCGCAGTAGTTATCCACCATCTTGGTCGTATCTTTCAATGATTCCCCCTTTGTCGTACTAGAAGATGAAGCATCGGAAAACCCGACAATACGACCTCCCATTCTACTAATAGCTGTTTCGAAACTCAACCGCGTACGAGTAGATGGCTCGAAAAACAGGGAAGCAACCACTTTACCCTCTAATAAATTGCGATTTGGGTTTTTCTCAAATTCAGAAGCTATTTTCAATACTTCCAAAATGTCCTCTTTCGAGTAGTCGGTAATGGATACTAAGCTACGTTTATTCATAATTCTATATATTAAAAGTGTTTATGTTCGTTCATACTCTGCTGTATAAAAAAAAACCAACAATGTCAACTAACGACAATGTTGGTTTTTGTATCTTGTTAAAACAACGATTATGTCTCTGCCTAAACTGCAGGCATAAAAACAATCTTCGCCGAATATTTTGATGTTCTATCTTCATATCGGAATACAAAATTATGCATAATTTCCATCCGAACAAAACGATTTTCCAATTTATTTTCCAAAATATTTCTCACAAAAACGAGAATTCCTGCAAACGAACCTGTTACAAGAAAAAAATTCACCCCAAAAATCCCATGTATAAACTACAATCGGGAAACAATCTGATCTACGATATCTTTAGCAACCTCCACCTTTGTCTTCAACTCATAGACAGTCTTATCCCCCGTTTTATCCAGAATTGTCACCTTGTTCGTATCTACACTAAAACCCGCACCCTTATCATTCAAACTATTCAAGACGATTATATCCAAATTCTTTCGCTGCATCTTAGAAAGAGCATTCACCTCTTCATCATTCGTTTCCAAGGCAAACCCAACTAATAATTGTGACGTAGTTTTTATTCTTCCTAATTCAGCAGCAATATCTTTTGTCGGCAACAATTCCAGCAACAGATCATCCTTACCCCGTTTAATTTTATGATCAACTTTTTCCTTCGGGGTAAAATCAGCCACAGCAGCACTCAAAACCGCAACATCACTGTTGACAAACTCTTTTGATGTTACTTCGTACATCTGAGCAGCAGACTCCACGTCCACTCGACGAATCGCAGGGTGACTCGTTTTCAGATTTACAGGACCACACACAAGCACCACTTCTGCCCCCCGTCCTGCAAATTCCTCTGCAATAGCCAATCCCATTTTCCCGGAAGAATAATTCCCGATAAAACGTACAGGATCTATTTTCTCGTAAGTAGGTCCCGCTGTTACCACCACTTTTTTACCTTCGAAATCCGCCTGTCGAGCAAAATAATCAGTAACAAAAACAACTATCCTTTCCGGTTCCTCCATTCGTCCTTTCCCTATCAAGCCACTAGCCAATTCCCCACTTTCCGGTTCGATAATAATATTACCAAAAGATTGCAATACCTTCAAATTCCGTTGCGTTGCCGGATGTTTATACATATCCAAATCCATTGCCGGAGCAACCATCACCGGACATTTTGCAGACAAATATGTCGTTAGCAAAAGATTATCTGCTATACCTCCCGCCATCTTCCCAATTGTGTTTGCGGAGGCCGGAGCTATCAGATACAAATCAGCCCACAACCCCAAATCAACATGAGAGTTCCAATCCCCATTTTCCGGATTATAAAAATCGACCATGATCGGACTCTTAGAAAGAGTTGCCATCGTCAAAGGAGTAATAAACTCTTTCGCCAAGGGGGTCATAACCACTTTCACGCTCGCTCCTTCTTTCACAAGCAGACGAGTTAATGTTGCGGCCTTATATGCGGCAATACTGCCCGTCACACCCAATATAATATGTTTTCCTTTTAACATCACTTATTTATAACGTTATAAATTCACGTTCCTCGAACTCAAATGCCAAGGAAAGAGAACCTGCTTGGCAAATTTAAAACAAAAAACCTGAAAGTATAACACTCTCAGGTAATATTCTTTTCCTTAAAGACAGGGGCTATTCCTCGTCCGCATTATTTGCATCACCTTTTTCTTTCGAGGAAACACGGAAATAAATATCCCCGTCCTCAAATTCCTGGGTAGCAATCAACACTGGTTTCGGCAAACGCTCGTAATACTTGGAAATCTCGATCTGTTCCCGATTTTCAAATATCTCTTCCAAATTATCCGCATAAGAGGCAAACTCTTGAAGTTTCCTACTTAACTCCTCTTTCATTTCAACCGAAATCTGATTAGCCCTTTTACCGATCACGGCTACTGCCTCGTAAATGTTATCCGCTTTACTGGCCAATGATGCAGGATTCCGGGTAATAGTATTATTCGGCGCTTTAACTTTCTTAAAATCTACCATGGTTAATTTGAATATTATTGTTTTATCTGATTATTCTTCTTCATCAACATCATACGGTTTCAAGAACTCGTTGATGACCTCATATTTTCGAGTCATTTCCTTGGCATAACGACTTTCCGGGTATTCATCAAGGAAATAATAATACTCCTCTTTAGCCGCATTATAACGTTCGTATTGTTTATCTTCAACACTATTTACAGCCATCTCGTACTTGGAATTGAACAACATATACATGATTTCTTCCCGATATTTAGATCCCGGATAATCCTTTAAACAATTCTCAAGACTCACTACAGCCGATTTATATTTTTCTCTCAAATAGTAATTTCTTGCACTCAAGTAATCTTTGTAAGACAACTTATCCCTCATCTCATCCATGTATTCATGAATTTGCTCTTTACGGGAACTGTTCGGGTAACGGCTCAAATAAAGTTGAAAACTTTCCATTGCTTTCTCTGTCACGGTCTGATCCAGTCTCGCTTTCGGAGAAGCCAAGAAATTACAATACCCGATCATGTATAAACATTCTTCCACATAGGAACTTTCTGGATATATTGAAACAAACTGCTTGAATAATTCCGCCGCAACTTCATAATCTTTTTGGTTATAACTACAGAAAGCCCGGTAATAAGCCACACTCTGAGCCTTGGATGTTCCCTGAAAAACCATCCGAATTCCATCGAATAAATTGGATGCTTTCGTGTAATCTCCATTATTATAATACTCTACCGCTTTCTTATACATGGCCTGAGAATCACCACTTTTTAAGAGTTTCTGATACTCACTACATGAACTCATCAAAATTATCACAAGCAGAAATCCTATAAAATTCTTCATCATAAAGTGCCTTTTTTGCATCACGCAAAGATAAATTATAAATATCAATCCACAAAATAATTTATAACTTATGATTGACTATTTATGATTAAAGCAAGATAAAAATTAAAAACAAAAAGAGGCAAGCATCTATACCTGCCACTTGTACCGCAGTCTATGTTTTCTGCAACCGCATAAAAACGGACTAAGTATTTAAACGTATTTCCACTCCCGAAACTGCAACTTTTCAAAAGAACTCATTTGGAATACATTTTTTTAGTTACCTTTGTTTCCACATTGTAAATAATAAGATTAAGAATTTCAAAATATTTATCGAAGTGGACATTTTTGAAAGAGTAAGACAACAGAAGGGAAACATTGGTCAATATGCCAAACAAGCTCATGGCTATTTCTCTTTCCCGAAATTAGAGGGCGAAATTGGTCCCCGCATGAAATTCCGTGGTAAGGAAGTTTTAAACTGGAGTTTAAATAATTATATCGGTCTTGCAAACGACCCGGAAGTACGTAAAGCTGACGCTGAGGCCGCTGCAAAATACGGTATGGCTTACCCGATGGGGGCACGTATGATGAGTGG
The DNA here is from genome assembly GCA_020743075.1 of Butyricimonas virosa. Taxonomy (GTDB): domain Bacteria; phylum Bacteroidota; class Bacteroidia; order Bacteroidales; family Marinifilaceae; genus Butyricimonas; species Butyricimonas virosa_A. The sequence continues at coordinate 5,258 of DYVS01000100.1, forward strand.
GCAAACTTCTCGTCACGAGTACTTGGAATCTCAACTGGCAGAATTTGTGGGAAAACCGGACGCTTTCTTATTAAACTTCGGCTACCAGGGAATGGTTTCCATCATCGATGCCATGACCAGCCGTCATGATTGTATCGTGTACGACGCCGAAGACCATGCTTGTATCATGGACGGCCTTCGCCTATCCCCGGCTAAAAGATACGTGTACCAGCACAACGACATGGAAAGCTTGCGTAAACAACTGGAAAGAGCGACCAAATGGGTGGAAAACACCGGTGGTGGTATTCTAGTTATTACGGAAGGTCTGTTCGGGATGGCTGGTGATCTCGGAAAATTGGACGAAATTGTTGCCATGAAAAAGGACTTTAACTTCCGCTTGCTCGTGGATGATGCACACGGATTCGGAACCATGGGACCTCATGGAGCCGGAACAGGTGACCATTTTGGAGTAATGGACGGTATTGACCTTTATTTTGCCACTTTCGCAAAAGCAATGGCCGGAATCGGAGCATTTATCGCTTGTGATGAAGATATTTGCATGTATTTGAGATATAATATGCGTTCTCAGACTTTCGCAAAATCACTCCCGATGCCTATGGTTGAAGGTGCGATCAAACGTTTGGAATTATTGAGAACCAAACCGGAATTACGTGAGAGATTATGGACTATTGTTCGTGCTTTACAAGCCGGATTAAAAGCTGACGGTCTGAATATTGGAAGAACCAATTCTCCTGTAACTCCCGTTTACCTGTCTGGTAGCGTGGCAGAAGGAACCCAAGTAGCCATGGATTTAAGAGAGAACTACAACCTGTTCTGTTCTATCGTGGTTTATCCGGTTATTCCGAAAGGCCAGTTATTACTCCGCTTGATCCCGACTGCTATGCATACCTTAGAAGACGTGGAGTACACGGTAAAAGCATTCAAAAACGTTGCTCAAAAATTAGCTAACGGAGAATACAATAAAGACGTGGTTGTTGATGCCAACGCTCTTTAATTTACCAAGAAGTTCATAAATATCAATCAGCCCCGAAAGTCAGATATTGAACTTTCGGGGCTGATTATTAAGGAAACCTTTTACCCAAAGTTATATTTCGACCTCCACATACCCACTAAACACCAATTCCCTGTCGCCTCGCTCACATAAAGTTCGTGCCATACATTTTGCCGTTCTCGCCACCTTCCCTTCGAATAAAATCTTCTCCTTATAAGTCACCTTGACAGGTTTATCCATATCCACCATCCGATCATTTAAATAAATTCTCAACTTCGGATAATCACACGCTTCTATTTTAATCTCATTACCGGAAAGCTCTGCCACCACTGCCATACCCGGACGAGCTGTTTCAAGGTCAACTCCCAACCAGTACATGAAAGGACGCATAACTTCCTCCTGACGCCAAACAATCTTCTTCGGCAAAGCATTTCGCTTATATTTTGTCATCCATGCGATTGCCGCGGTATCCGCCCGATCCATCCAATGCCCTTTCCCCTTCACGATATACGTTTCATGTATATAGCCCTCCGGTTCAACCTGTTGCAAAGAATCCATCACTCGCCCTTTCTCCACTGCCAACTTATTCCGATCATAAGCTCCATCATACTCCCCCATCCAGATCATGAAAGGCACGTTACGCAAATTCACTTGCGACGCTTCTCCCGGATGCCCGGCCATCATGGAAGCTGCCGCCCAACGATCAGCCATACGGGGAGCCATCCTCCATACCCCATCACCTCCAGCTGAATACCCCAACAAATACACCTTATCGGGATTAACCTCCATCTCCACGACTGCCATCTGAATCAAGGCTTCAAAAAACTCGTCCAATCCCGGTTTAAACCACATATTCCAATCATCCCAGGGAGCCCTTGGGGCCACGTAAACACCCTCCCGGGGTTCATACAAACGAATCTGATTCTTCCATTGCTGCGTGTTCAACGCTTCCGGTGCATTCCCCCCTCCATGCATAGAAATAAATAAACTCCTTCCATCTTCCGGACGTTCACCAAATACCCGGTAATCGAACTTCATCTGCAATCCGTCTCTGGAAAAATTCTTCAACACCCAAAAACGATGATATTTCTTCTTCACCTCCTTCTCCCACGCCTCAAGCAAAACCTGTTCCGCCTCAATCGCTCCCTTCTCTGTCAGTTTTTTATTGGCAAACCCTTGATCTGCCACGTTTCCCAATACATTCTCCTTCAAGTAATTTTTTAACTTTCCCGCATTCTGGGCAAATACTCCTGTACTCACAAGCACGCAAAGTACTAACAACCTGATCTTTATCATTTTTATTCAATACTTATTATATTCAACACTTTGTTTTCTAAATAGATACGCTTACATCCGTTCGTTATCTCGTCGTTATACTCTCGTTATTCCTCCGATATAGGGAACGGAGGGATAACGAAAAGATATTGTCCCCTCAACGAACAGATACAAACGTTGGTATAAAATTACTATTGAGTAGGACCAACTTTACTCCTGTCATCTCAACACCCGATATTTTAGTAAATGCGTTCCGTCACTCCCTGCAAACAAGTAAAAACCGGCACTTCCATTATCTCCGAAAGCTATTGAAAACGGTGAATTTCCCCGTATTGGAAAACCTTTGGAAACCTCTTTCATGTCCAACAAGAAAAGACGTTCTCCTTTACCATCCATAATCCCGATTCTTGAATCCCGAGCCGAGAAACGATAGACATACGGAAAATCCAATTCCGAATCTTCCCAATGCTTCTCGAATAACAATTTTCCCTTGTTATCCATCACCACAATCCTATTTTTCAACGTATAAATAAACTCATCCTGCCCGTCATTATTAACATCCTCCACGTTGAACATTCCACCGCCAATCATCTCTTCTCCCTTGATTCGTTCTACTTGACCTCGAAAATTCACCAATACAATTTCCCCGTTAGCATCCGTAAAAGCCATCTTCATCTGGCCGTTCTGCTTCGTCAGGTACAAAGACGTGTTAGCGGACAAATTCAATAGAGTAGACACTTTCACCCGTTCTTTCCCTTTACGATCCAAGATATACAAACGATACCGGTCTGCATACACGAGATAATCTTTCCCTTCCACCCGGAAATGATAAATTTTAGAGACTATATCATTATCACTCTTTGGCACATCCCAACCTTTCACGAAATTACCGGACACCTCATACAAATACACGTGATGATCAGCCCCAGGAGCAAACACCCGGTAATTCTTGTTATTCTCGTAATCAGCCACCGAGATTCCCCGTTCGCAAGGAGACTTAAATGCCAGCGGAAACCGAGGTAAATAATTACCATTCCGGTCAATCAAATAAAGATGACCGGGGGTAGAAAATAAATATTGCAACTTCCCGTTCTTAAACATATCCACTTGATAAACCTCGCTATTGATCTTTCCCTCGATCGGCAATTTCCACAAGATCCGTCCCACATCATTAATCAAGTAAATCGTATTTCCCTCATCCTGCACGAAAAGTTCACGTTCTCCCGTGTTATGATTCACCACGATCGCCGGTTTCATGCTCATTCTAGCATCCAACCGTGTCTGCCACATGATCTGAGCTTGTTTCTGTTCCACCTCTTCCGTGCTTAAAAACAACGTGTGATACAGCATATCGCCCTCGCATCCCCATTGTAACCCGAGAGAAGAAAATGCCTCCATTCCCTCCTTATTTCTCTCTAACAACTCACGCAAAGCCCCTTTAGTCACCTGTTCGTAATAAGGTAACATCGAAACCATCTCGGACAAATACATCCAGTTAAACTTCGAGGATAATTTCGTTCTCAGCTTCTGATACCATTCCTGATCCCTCACGCTCAGGCGACGCATATAATCACTTGCGAAAGACTGAAGTCCTTTTTCAGAAGAAGCAAACACCACGTAATTATCTTCCACCAACACGTAATTCGTTGCAATCCCTCCCAACACATATCCCAACATCACCCCGGCAAAATCGGGAACGGGCATCTTGAAATAGCTCACTTTCTTATCTTTATCCAAGGCAAATGAACGATATAACGAAGCTTCGGAAATCCCGGACTTCGAGGCATACGATTTCAACATCTTTTCCAACAAACCTCTAGCCAAGCTTCCGGCTTTCACGTGAACCACCACGATCCCTTCTTCCTGTTTCCGGCTCGCATCATAAGAAAGCGTTCCTTTCCCCCATTCACCTTTTAACAAAGCCTGCCACTCCTCCTCCAGCTTATCCCCAAAAAGACGGGCAAACTCCTGTTTCCGTTTCCGGACATTCTCAATCTGTCCCGCCCCGTAACGATAACTCTCAAGAGAAGCCAAGTAATTTTTCACATCATTCAGAGCCAGAATACTAACACACTTCACGTCGGCAGGCATCACGGCGTCCAGTTTGGAATCCTGGGGAACTTGCCCCTTAAACGCAATAGGGAATGCGGCCTTCAACCCGTCATAATGCACAAAACCGTTAAAACTGACCCCATTCGGCTTTATATCGCCATCCAACGCCCCCCACTTAAACCATTTGGCGATATTCGTCTGTTTAGCAATAAAATCTTTTTGTAATAATATAGGAAGTAAATCGGAAAAACAAGTCGTGTTCAAAAACACGTTCAAACCGGCTCCCGCGGAGAAATAACGATTCACATTTTTAAAACGGGGAGCCCCGTCTTTTTCATCCTCCCCGGAATGACCTAATTGGTTTACGGCATCTTCCACGTATAGTTCTGAATTAGAAACCAATACCATACCCCCGACAATAGCGTAACACACCTCATCCTTCCCCCGACTTACCAAATATATCTTCTGGTTATTATATTTTCGCTCTTTCACCTGTAGCCCGGCAAACATCTTTTGCAAAAAAGCATGTACATCCCCCCTGGAAAACAAACCACTCCGGTTCAACACGTACAAAAAACGAATCGATTGTTTCCCTTCCACCCGAATCGCCATCACATAAGAGGAAGTATCTACCTGAGACACTTGTTTCAACGTATCTACTACCCGAGATAACATACTTTTCCGAAATGCCTTAATTTCCCGATCAAAAGCGGTAGCAATCTTCGGTGATAAATTCGCATTCGCGTTCACATTAATCACAACAGCAGAATTATAGGGAATAAACGATTCCTTCGGGATATCAACCTCCCGTTCCCGCTCGTTTACCCACCATAGCGCAAATCCTATTCCTCCAAGAAGAACAAATCCCAAAACGATTAATGCAACTTTCTTCACCACGTTCTAATTTTAGATTTTAAATTTTAGATTGAAGATTAAAGATTATTCGATGAAAAGATATATCCGCCTTGTCTGTTGGAATCTAAAATCATCAAATCTAAAATTGATAAGTTTTTTTTCACAGGAACAAATTTAGTAAAATCAAGCCTTTTTCCTACTTTTGTAAAAAGGAAAATCGTATGAAAAAAATATATACACTGCCGGAGGTGGAAAATATGCTGACTTATCGGGGGGAAGAAGAAAATCGGCTTTACTCAGAAGCAAAAAACATAAAGAACGCAACCATCGGCAACAATGTCTACCTCCGGGGATTAATTGAAATCTCCAACATCTGTA
>DYVS01000101.1:0-3974 GCA_020743075.1 Butyricimonas virosa
TCTCCCATATTGTCTTTATAAGAAGTAAATCCGGCAGAAGATGGAATTGTTACATCTGTAATCATATCCACTGTTTGACGGTTATACCACGAAAAAGTCAAACTATATTTATTGAAAAAGCCAATATCAAAACCGATATTAGTAGAATTAGTCTTTTCCCACACGAGATTTTCATTTCCAATCCCTTTCATCGTGGCACCGATACCAGTAGAGTACCAATCATCAAACAAAACTTCGTAAGTATCGCGAGCAGCATAAGGAGGATAGTTTACTTTACCGGTAGCCCCATAAGTTCCGCGAATTTTAAATTGATTAATCCAAGGAAGTGCTGCCATAAATTTAAAATTATGCACGTTGACGCCAGCACCTAAAGACCAGAAAGATCCCCACCTTGACTCAGAACCGAATTCAGAAGATCCATCAAAACGAATAGAAGCATCGGCCATAAAAATATTATCCCAAGAATAGTTCCCAGAAACAAAAATACCCATCAATCGTGTTTTATTATCTTCACCTGAAGGTTTACGAACAATCTCTTTTGCATGTCCTATCGTGTGTAAAGCCGCTGATGGAAAACCTCTATATTGAGATGATAAATTACTATTTTGATTTTCTTGAACATTAATACCTAAAGAAAGATTCAAATAGTTTTTCCCAATAGAATTATTGTAAGCCAAAAATGCATTTAAGTTCCAATTAAAATTATCTGTTGTACTAACAGATAGTTCTCCTCTTGTGAAAGGATTATCTTGAGAGCTATAGCTAGTGGATAACGGATCTTTAAAATCCCTGTCTTCCGAATCACTCTTAGTAATGGAAAACTGACTTTGCAACTGAAGATGATCATTAAAATACCAATATAAACTCAAGTTGTTAGTCAAATTTGATGATTCTCCCTTTGAAAAATTACCCAAAGAAGCCTCATAAAGGGGATTTTTAACACCTATATTCAATTCCGGTTTAAGTTTCCCATTCTCATCATAAATTTCATAATAAGGTTGTTGTTTCGTGTAATCACTAAACGACCCATAAGGAGAATCAGATGATTTTGCTAAATCATAAGACACATTATTCCGAATTTGTAACTTCCCTACCCGGTAATCAACATACACCCCTACACTCATACGATTACGATAAGATTTTTTCATCACCCCTCCCTCGTGTGCATAACTCACGTCTCCACCGAAACGAAATCCTTCCGTACCACCGGATACATATAAACTATGTGAATGATTAAATTGATTTTGTAAAGGTTGAGACATCCAATCCGTATCCACTCCTTTTGTTATATAATTCTTTTTCTTGGCGTAAGATGCCAAATCATTCGCCTTAGATAAATCATACAATCCGGATAACAACTCGGCCTGTAATTTTTCCTCTGCATTCATCAAGTTATAATCAGAAAGATCCGGAACTGTCAACGAAGCATTAAACGAATAAGAAACCTGCAATTTCCCCAATTCCGGTGTTACCGACTCAATTACAATCACACCATTTGAAGCACGAGAACCATATATCGCCGTCGCTGCAGCATCTTTCAAAATCGTGATACTAGCAATCCGGTTCGGATCCATATCATAGATCTTCTGAACTTCAACCTCATAACCATCTAAAATAAAAACGGGTAGATTAGGATTCGTGGTTAACGAAAATTTAGACATACTTCCTCCCTGTTGCGCTTCAAGAAGGTCCAGTTGCTTCACCCCATCCATTCCGGTACGTCCCCGAATGTAGAATTCCGGTAATGTGTTCGGGTCAGATCCCATCTCGTTGTTTTTCACCATTCGTAAAGAAGGATCAAATACCTGTAACACATCTATAACATTTCTTGGAGAAACTTTTAAAATGTCTTCTTTTGTAACAGTTGTAGCTGCCCCTGTGAAACTTTCTTTTCGAATATTAGCGTAACCGGTCACGATAACTTCATCCACACCCACCGTCTCAGGTTGCATCACAATCCTCATGGGCTTAGGATTCGGTAAACCGACCACCTTGTGAACTTGTTTTTTCATTCCCAGAAAAGAAATTTCTATATAAATTTCATCATCCAAGGGTACAACCAACCTAAACTTACCATTCACATCTGTAACCACCCCCGTCGTCGTACCATGCAATACAACAGTGGCACCGATAATAGGCATAGAATCTTTTCCCGTTTCCACAACAGTTCCTTCAATAACAACCTCCTCCACGGATTTTGTCTTTTCCTCTCGTTTAACGACAATAATCTGTTCTCCAGAAACTTTATATGTATACCCCTTACCTTGGAACACACGCTCCAATACCCTCTCTACTGTCTCGTTCTTCACGTTAACCGTGATCTTCCCCATATCTTTCTCCTGTGTATCATTGTAGAAAAATTTGAAAGAAGTTTGATTCTTTATTTCCTGAAATAGCACGGAAAGAGAGACCTCCCTCAGATTTAAAGTCACCCGCTGGGGTTCCACCGGATCACCTTTTACAGAAAAGCATAAGAAACTTGTCCCCAAAACAGTCATTAAAACGACCCTACAGAGAAATTTTAATGACAAAGACAACGAATACTTGTTTTTTTTCATAATTTTGTCATGTTAAGTTTATAATAAACAAAGCCTAACGCAAAGAGCATCTAAAAGTGTTGGTCGCACGAGATGCTCTTTTTGTTATCTTTTCAAAATAATTCGATCTTTATCCATCATGTAAATAATATTCAAATTCACACACATCGTTTCAATTGCAGCCTGAATATCTTCTCTATCAAACTCACCACTAAAAGATTGAGTAAACACAAGTCCCGTTTCATTCACGATAGACACACCATACCACCGTTCCAATTTCCAAATTACATCTCGAAATGACTCGTTGTCAATTACTAGAATACCATCTTTCCACATTACTTTCCGAGCTGCATCCACTTCTGCCACATCTATTCCTCCATTCTTCGTGTTAAATACAAACTGTTGATTCGGCCTCATAACAACAAAACGACTTCCCACGTTCACCCGCACACTTCCTTCCACTAGCGTAGCACTCACCTCATCCCGATCACCGTAAGTATTCACTTCAAAACGAGTTCCCAAGACTTCCGTCTTCAACTCTCTAGAAACAACCACAAAAGGCCGAGTCGAATCCTTAGCAACTTCAAAATAGACATTTCCTCTAGCTTCAACTTCCCGTATACTTTTACCGAAATAAGCCGGATAACGTAAAGAACTTTCTGAATTAATCCATACCTTAGTTCCATCCGACAACCGTACAGAAAAACGTTCTCCTGCAGGAACAATAATCTGATTGTAACTTAACTCCCCTTCCTCGGTAACTACAGAATCCCGAACTTCATAGGCAATTCCCCGCAGATCCGTTTTATTAATAGTCACAATTTCACCAACCTCTCCCGACAAATATAACGAATCAGATAACACATTAATTTCTTTATTATTAGCAAGCTTCAATATTACTCCTGCCACCGGACATTCTTCCTGCTTTTGATTTAAAGAATCAACAACAACATCTTTCCGCATCCATAAAATAGAGGATAATACCATCAACAACACTGCTGCAACAGAACTTATTTTCTTGAATACCCCAATATTTCGTCGAGGCTTCAAAGAATTCTCCATAAATGAACGGTACTCCTTTACTCCCGTTTCCAACATTTCTTTATTAGCATGACTCCCTGCCGAAAGATTCCATAACTTTTTGAATTTTTCATAAAGTATCCAATTTTCCTCCACCCGAATCCATTCTGAAAAATATCGAATTTCCTCCTTACTCGCCTTTCTCTCTAGAATACGAAGTAATAATTCTTCTATATTAATAGTTTTATCGTCCATCTTTTGTGCTTTTACACTCTAAAGACAGCTCAAAAAAACTTTACCCCCAATGAGAAACCGAAAAAAATAGAATAATTTGTAAAAGCCAATCCAACTCCTCTCTTAACTTACTCAAAGCGATTGACATATGCCGTTCTACCGTCTTTTCAGAAATACCCAATT
>DYVS01000102.1:0-3177 GCA_020743075.1 Butyricimonas virosa
AATTGGGTAGCTCGGAAGTTGCCGTCGGAATATCCACGGCCATCAATGTCGTAATCTCCTTTCTGGTAAGTTCCCGCTCCTTTCTGATCTTCATGGTTCGAGCAGATAGGTTGTGAATGGCTTTATCCACCATCTTCTCGACAAATAAAGCATTTCCAAAGAATTTATCATGCTCGTTACATACTTGGGATACCAAGTTTTTAAATGCCTCTTTCGCTTTCGGATGCAGGGTATAATTCTTCTCTGCCACCTTCTGAATCGCTATTTCCAATAACTCTTCCGGCGTGTAATCGGAAAAATGGAAATGATACGGGAAAAGAGACTTCACTCTCGGATTTCCGGCCAGAGCTTTATCCATCGCTTCCGGGTCACCACTCAATATAACAATGGTATCTCCATTATCGGTAGGTGACAATTGCCCGAAAATAACACTCAATGCCGCAGCCCCCACATTATCTTGAAACAAGGTGTGAGCATCTTCCAAGAAAAGAATCCCCCCTCTTGCCTGTTCGAAAATATACATGGCAATCTGTTGTGGAGGAATGGAACCATCACCGATAATTTCACCCCTACTCCTGACGGTCACCATAGAACTTTCCAGAATCCCGGCCGACTCGAATATCTCCCCAAGCATTCGGGCCACAGTCGTTTTCCCAGTCCCTCGATTCCCGGTGAACAGCATGTGCAAAGGCGGAATCACATCCGCGTAACCATGCTTTTGTCTTTCCCGGATAAAATAGATATAATTAATATAACTAATCAAGCTGTTTTTCAATTCTTTAGATCCAATTATCTCATTCAATGCATCAATGGATTTACTCGGATCCGGTTGTTCCAGCATTTCGATGTCTCCCACCTGAATCAACATCATATCTTCCTTTGTATGTGTACCCTTGTGATTTGCCATCAATCGCTTGGCCATCCGTGTCGAGGCATCATCCAGTCGCTCTTCTATAAATCTACCATTAGCAAAGCCGGATTCCCTCACGGAACAACAATCCTTCAACATTTCGGAGAACTTATCCTCAGCCTCCGGGGTAAACTTAAATTGTCGCGTCTCCAACATTTGATGAGTAATTTCCATCAATTCCTCTGCCGAATAATCATCAAATACAAATTGGTAAGGGAAACATTTCTTCACACCGGGAATTCCTTCTGTAATTGCCTGCAAAGCCATTACATCTCCCACCATGACAACCAACAAAGAAGGTTGCTCTTGCTCCAAAATTCCCAATAACACGGCAAAAATACGCATGGCCGGATCATTCGGGTCATTTGTCGGGTACAATTCATCTGCATCCTCAATCAACAGAATACCGCCCATACTCTTCGTGATAGCCTCCCGAATCAACTGTTCTTCCGCGGCCACTCCCGGACGGGTAAAATCCTCTCTCCTATACCGATGCACCTTCCCGTTTGACAACACTCCCAAACGATAAAACATCTCTCCCGTGATCTCGGTAACCAAATGTTTACCTGTTCCCGGATTCCCCATAAGGATCATATTCAAAACCGGAAGTTTATCGTTAAAACCGTTCTCTTGTCGCATTTTCACGAATTCTGCCAACTCGTACATCCGGGTAATTTCCTCTTTCACTTTACGCAATCCCACTAATTGATACAAACGGGATAGTGCCTCTTCCTTATCTTGTGGAGTTGAAGGTTCTCCCGCTACTTCATGTACCTGCCCGTTGATTCCGGCAATTTCGTCGGTAAAATTGTAGGGTAAATCCTGCTCCCCAATCGAAAACTCCAATTGAATCACAGGCTGATCAAAACACAATACTTCAACCCTATATTTCCCTTCTTCCCAGAAATTACTCAATCCTGCCCCTAAATCCAAGGCAAAACAAAGCAAACGCTTTCCTTCCCGATTCGGAATGTAATAATTCCCTTTAGCTACTCGATTAGCTTTTAGTATTCCGTTAGCGTCAAACACATTAATCAAAAATTCATACGTCCATTCACTCGATAAAAAATTCTCTGCCACCAAATAGAACCGAACGTCTTCCAATCCTTTGGCTGCAAAGGCCTGATACGAGTGAGGACGCTGCACATCAGGAGTTTCCTCCACACATTTGTCAAACCCAATGTCCAACAATTGAAAATAATCCCGGAACAAATCATGCGGTTCCAACAAATGGATTTCATCTGACACCCCGGCTTGCCCGTTTATCATCACCTGCACCCGATAAACTCCTTCTTGGAATCTAAAGTCTGTAAAGTCCTCTACAGAAAAAGCAGTTGAAAATTGAAAAACAGACTCCGTTTCGGGGATGGTAACTTTTCCTCCTTTTTGTGCCACCAGTACAGGTTGCTCTCCATGCATATATATCAAAGTCGCCACAATCTCCGCATCCCAAGCTTTTTCATCAAACTGTTTATTTATCACTTCCGTATCCACGAACAAAGTTTCGACCTCGTTCAAGCGGAAAACCGTACGATAATGCTTGTTTCCGGTAAAATCAATTACCTCGCTACAACTTGTGCGAATACTCTTGAACTTGAAATTTATATCTGTAGCAGTCTGATCTTTTGACGCTTTTGATTTTTTGGCCTTCTCCACCATAACTCGTTTGTTTTACATTCATTTTTCAATCCCCCCATCTGATCCTCCCTTGCATCCAAAATTAGTTTTATTTTTTATAAAAGACTACTTTTGCAACGTATTATTTAAAATCAAAAAGTATGCTAAAACATATTGTTATGTGGAAACTCAAGGAGTTTGCCGAGGGAAAAACAAAAGCAGAGAACGCATTAATCATGAAAGAAAGCTTGGAAAGACTGGTCGGTATCGTTCCGGAAATCATATCATTGCAGGTCGGAATCAATGAAAAGGAATCCGATATGGCATACGATGCGGTCCTAATCTCCACGTTTGCCGATGCCGAAGCGCTCGCTCGTTATAAAGTTCATCCGGAACACGTGAAAGTAAGTAATTACTGCAAAAAAATTCGAGAAAGCCGGGCTTTCGTCGATTTCACGGAATAAAAAAACGTGTCAAATATATTGACACGTTTCAAGCTAAGGAGCGAAAAACGGGGCTCGAACCCGCGACCCCGACCTTGGGAAGGTCGTGCTCTACCAACTGAGCTACTTTCGCATTAAAAGCGAGCGAAAAACGGGACTCGAACCCGCGACCCTAACCTTGGCAAGGTTATGCTCTACCAACTGAGC
>DYVS01000103.1:0-8671 GCA_020743075.1 Butyricimonas virosa
GTCTCAATCCCCTGTATACTGGCATTTAATATATCATTCGACAAGAAACCTCCTTGGGTGTAAGGATCTCCTTTATCCTCCGGAGCGTAAAATGCACCTCTCATCGAAGGTAAAGCATCGCTATTCCCATAGGCATACTTGATCGCATCATAATCGTAAACAGATACTCGGGGAAAAAGATTTTTCACGCTCACCCCGTCTCCCGGTTGTGCCAAATAATTAAACGTCACCCCCGAAGTTATGGATGCCGTTATCCCGTAACGATTCAACCATTTTTCAGAACGAAGATTTTCCGGCGTAAACACCGTATACCCGGCTTTGTTGGGCTTCATCTTCAATACCTCGGCAAAAGCCAACGCCACTTGTGCCGTTAATACATCCTGCCGGACGGCCAGACTATGTAAATCCTTCCTGATCCTCCCGTCAAGTAAACCACATTGCAAGAAATACATTCCCAGCAACTCGTCAGCCGCTACATCCATCACGTTCACCCGGGCGCATAAAATCTCCCCGGTCACCGGATTGTCGATCACGGAAGAGTATATACCATTGTAAGCACTTCCCCAACGGAACAAAATTGTCCGGTAACTCAAAGAAGCATCCTTCGCATCAGAACTAAAACGGAAGACATTTTTCCAACCGGCAGCTTCAAAAGCCTTCCCCCACTGTTTCACCCCATTTTTAATACACTCCACGAAAGGAGCCGGGGTCACCGGGTCAATATACACGCAAATTTGCCTTTCCGGCTCGATCGCAATCCCCCTTTTTTGCAGCTTCCTCTCTTTCGCAGAAGCTGTCAAACTCCATTTCTGAATATATTCCTTTTTCTGGGCCATGTATTTTTTAGTATCATACTCCGTCATCCCAATGGTCTCGAACCCGTAAGCAGGATGACTGGCCTTCAAATTCGTACCAACTTCAGGAAGTTGTTGTATCACCATCTCCAGAACATACCGGGCTGCCATATCCCGTCCCTCTTGCGTTTGAGGATTCGATTGATAATTGGTCTGCCCGCGAGTCACCGAAAACACGACTCCTTTATCAATCATTCGCCAACCATCCACCCCGGAACGGGAAGGATCCGGCTGACTCAACCAATAATATGAGCTCACGTTAAACAACCCGCTCCCCGGATTATTCAATTCACCTGTCAAATCGATGATAACTGACTTACCATCCTCTCCCCGGGCTACGATCGGAAAGGTATAATCTATCGGGACTAGCCCCGACTTTTTCAAGGCCATCATCATACAAATATCGGTGGAATCCGCCGATATATCCGTCAAGCGATTACGCACCACCTGCACGGTGTTATTTCTGCCTTCCGAAAATCTAAGTACTCCGGAAGCCTCGGATACGAAAGCTGCCATACCACGAGCGATTTGCGTGGTAATCAACACCTCTTTACCCAAACCCTCTGCTGGAATTTCCAAATAATACTTATCATTCAAACGATAAACCGTGTAAAAACCTTTATCTGTTTGTAAATCTTTTTGTTCTTTAAATTGTTCATAAGTCATGGGATTTGCATCCTGCTGCGCAACAACCGGACAAACAAACAATAAAGTCACCACTAGCAACAAATATACATTCAATACTTTCATTCCCGATATTTTTAATTCAATTCAATCAAAGCTTTGTTTCTCCCTTTTTCCCACAGGGTAATAAAATTATACAGAGTCTTGTAATGACTTGCCGTCAACATATCCGAACACCCTTCCGTTGCAACCTGCACGTATCGTTTGATTTTTGAAATCACCTGATACATTGCCACCCCGACCCCGTTTGAAAAATTGTATGGATTCTCCACGTTAATCACCAAATTCTGAAGCAAACCATTTTGTAAAGCTTGCTCATACGAGGATAACTTCCCGCCTTTCCCTTTAGCCTCGAAAATGACCGAATACAAACGATTCAACATCTCGTCCACCGTAAAGCCGTCCTCGTTTAATTGTCTGTTTTTATGCAATGCCGAATACTTTAACACCAACTTCGTCAATTTACTCAAAGCTTCCTCTTGTTCATAAAATTCAGATTTTACCCCGGTTTTATCCATTATTTTATCCACGAAAAGCCAATCCTGTTCATGACACAAATACTCCTCCAAGAAAGCCCATGCCTCCTCCTCTTTTTCCCGAGAAACCGGCTGGTTCAACATCAATTCTTCCTCACGGGTAGGATTATTCGAACATCTTCCCCCCAAGTAATGTAAAACATGTTCTATATAATTCTGATACTGACTTAAAACAGATAAATAACGCTTCCGCAAAACATAATAATCCGGATCATTATTATCGGTCCACTCCTCCAGATGAGCCATTATATACTTCAGATTATTCATTCCAAAACGATTCGCCTTAATCACGTCATCCCCACTATCTTCTGACTGCACCCGCGGATCATCGAAAGTCGTCTCCTCGATATAGAACAACTTCGAGTCCTGTCGTTTTTCATCCACCCACGCCCGTAACTTCTCGTTATCCCGGTTCAAATCACCAGCCTCCGGGAAATAACGGTATCCCCACTCTATCGCAAACTCGTCATATATACCAATTCGAGGTAACAAATCCTGCGGTTCCAACCCGTCACCCGGTTGAGCCACGTAATTAAACCGTTGGTAATCCATTATCGAGGTTCCCAACCCATGCTTACGAATAAAAGACTTACTTCGTAAACTATCCACCGGGTAAACCGTACTTCCCATAAAATGATGACGCAAACCTAATGTATGTCCCACCTCGTGAGTCAACACGGTAGCCGCCAACTTACCCATTACCTCTTGACTCACCGGATACTCTCGCGCTTGCGGATCCACAGCCCCGCACATCACGAAATACCAACGTTGTATCAATTCTAGCACGGAATGAAAAATGGCGATATGCGACGTGATAATCTCTCCTGATCTAGGATCAAACACCATCGGTCCGTAAGCATTCGGTATCGGCGAAGCTTTATAAGACACTAACGGGTAACGAATATCCCCCTCGCAATAATCCGGGTCTTCCTCCGGCGTCGGGGCCAACTTCCCGTAAATCGCATTTTTGAACCCGACCTTCTCAAAAGCACCCTGCCACACGTTGACTGCCTGTATAAAATAAGGGATCAAAAACTCCGGTGTAGCCCGATCAATATAAAACACGATCGGCTTCACGGGTTCAACTAGTTCTCCACGCAAATATTTCTCCACGTCTTCCGGCCTCGGTTCCAGACGCCAACGAGTCGCTATCATCGTTTTGTCCATCCAATCCCCACGCTTCACCATCCCGTCCAATACGAAGGCAAAATACCCGACCCGCTCGTCAAACACTCTCTGTACCATCGGTTTTTCCGGCAACAAATACCACGAAGACCCGACTTCCCAAAGCGTGGAAGGAAATTCGCCCTTTTTAACCTCGCCCGACAAACCATAACTTCTAATAGACCGGAAATTTATATTCTCCGGGAAAGCCTTCACGTCCAACGCATAGGATTGTCCTTGTTGATAACCGCCCAATTTTAACGATTCCTTAGCCCCTTTCAAGGCAAACAAATCACTGTCACTTAAAAACAAGTCCGTGATATCCACCAGGTATGAATCCCCGGAACGAGCCTTTATCTCGAAAGAGGCTATCGCCGGAAAATCCTGACTTTGATAATAATCAACATACAAGCCCGTAGAATCTCCCAGGTGAAACACCTGGGGAGAAACTATTTCAATCCGATCCCGATTCCTGATAAAACGTATCATCCGGTCAAACACCGAATCACCGCCATACCCGAAACGAGCATCCCGACTCCGCTCTTTCCGGGCAGTTCCCTTGATAATCGTCACTGCCACTAAAATATCCCGCCGCAACATATCATCCGGAACCTCCAGATAATACCTTTCATCCTGTATGTAAACATTAAAGAAACCGGCATCCTTCGGGGTATCCTTCCGAATAAACTCTTCTATCGTAACCACTTTATTCTCCGGAAAAGACGCACGATTCTCAGCCCTGCCTCCTAACGCATACAGGGAAAACAATATAATCAATAAATATTTCATACTAACGTTTTAATGCATTGCCTATCTTTTGCAAATCCATGTTATAATTCTCGATAAAATAATTCCGCACCATATCATACCGCTTCTTCAAAAGACCATTTACATCTTTTACCGGATTCAACAACCCGTCCCAATTCGTCATCGTATAATCCCAATCACTGGAATATTCCGGTGTCCTCGTCAGGAATTCCTCGCTACAACACACCATCATCAACAAAAAACTCTTCCAATCAATATCCACGGAAACATTGTAACTCACGGAACGGGGTACTCCTAACTTCCACAATTCTACGGCACTCAAATAATTGATATTACTCGTACTATAATTTGTAATCTCCTCAAATTCTTTTAAAGGGACACTCTTTTTTCCTTCCGTCATGCTCTCTATGAAAATCTGATTCATCTTATTTTGAAAGGCCAATGTATCCGCCTTTGTCATCCGGGTCACAGCCTCGCTACCATAAGACACACAAATATTGTCATAATTGTACCAAGCTTTCACCTCTACCCCTTGATAAACAGTTTTAAAAGGATACGAAGAAAAATCCCATACCATGTAAACAGAATCAATATCGGCACAAAGCATAATCTTCACAGGTAAAAACTCTTTCAAAAATTCATCCGAATACGAGGCAAACCATGTATCTTGAATCAACCTTACTTGTTCTCCCACATAAGCCTCATCCGCCGGCGCAACTATATAACCACTTTTCCCTTCTTCTCCCAAAACTCCATTCATCCAACCGGAGGGTGTCCAGTAGGTATCCTTATCCGTGTACTTGTACAACAGG
Organism: Butyricimonas virosa; assembly: GCA_020743075.1. Lineage (GTDB taxonomy): Bacteria > Bacteroidota > Bacteroidia > Bacteroidales > Marinifilaceae > Butyricimonas > Butyricimonas virosa_A. The sequence continues at coordinate 4,819 of DYVS01000103.1, forward strand.
TAACAACCATATTGATTATAAATGTCCACAATCACATCATCATAATCATGTGTCCCTTGAGGCACTGAATAACTAGAAATAACCTCCGAAGGTTTCAAATCTTTTTCATCGTAACATGAAGCGGCAAACACTAATTGCAGCAACAACCCTATATAGATATAATTACTCCATTTCATACTTATCTGGGATTTTGTTTTAATTTATAATTCCGTTCAATCGCATCATACGGGATCGGTAAAGCATACAGCGGGGAATTGCTCTCCAACACGTATTCACGTTCGATCCCCTCGCTATCAATATATTTATGAGTAACCGACAGTCCGAAACGCTTGATATCAAACCAGCGGAATCCCTCTTCAAGACATAATTCCAATCTACGCTCATTCAAACAGAAGTCCAACAAATCCCGCGCCTCCGTTCTCTCCTCTTCCGTGTAAGTACCTGCCACATACCTTGTTTCTCTCAATGTATTCAAATCATTCAATGCCTGTACCCGGTCATTCCCGTCTCCTTTGGCTTGAAAACGACGAGCCAAAGCTTCAGCCCGATTCAAATAAGCCTCCGCCATACGAATACCATGATCCCCGCCATACGAAGAATTATAACCTATTTTATTACCGAACACGCCCCCAGGACCAGCGGTAAACGACTGGAAATGAACTTTACTCCTCAAATCATTTGTCGAATATAAACTTAACAATTCAGACGAAACACTCCAGGGAACTGTATACTGATAAGCATCAGAAGGAAAATAAGTATTTCCCCTGAAAGAATAGCCCCCGTAACACCAAACGACCTCCGAACTCACATCATTGTCATAAATTCCCTTACCTGTTCCTGTCAGCATCGACAAACGAGTTAACATCGGCCCCTTTTCTATCGCCATCCCGGCATATTGAATCGCTTTATCCAAATCCTCATCACCACCCCGGAACAAATACAAACGGGAAAGTAACACGTAAGCAGCTACATCTCCTAGCCGGTAGACATTATCGGGCGTGTAATTCTTTTCCAACAACGAGGTCGCAGTCAAAAGATCTTGTTCTATTTGAGAATATAACGCCTCCAAAGAAGGCCTTTCGGGATAATCATCCGTCAAATCCATTGTTAACATCAAAGGCACTCCCAATGCGGTCTTCGGGTCAACTCCGGAGGCTGTATAAGCCTGACAATAAATCATCGCCAATTTCAGATGATAGAATCCCCTTAACAAAGTAGCCTGTCCCAATAGTGCATTTTTCTCCTGTTCCGTACCGGACACCTCAGAAACATAATCAATAATCACGTTACACCCCTTGATCTTCTCGTAATAAATCTTCCAAGAATTAACATCATTATTCGGGAAAACTTCTCCCCCGTCAAACATCATCGGGTTGAACGTAAACACGGGCGTTCCATTAGCATGCTGTGTCGCATACTGATCAATCAACAAGCCATTACATTGTATCTCGTCAGTTAACAGCATCAAATATTTATCTGATGCAAACTGATAGGGATAAGCCTCCTTATACATCACCGACCGTAAATCTTCTATCGTAGAGGGTTTTATCTCATCCTGACTCGACTCTTTAAAAAAATCATGACAAGAAGAACAAATAAACAATATCCCCAAAAGCCATATAAATGAATTTCTTTCCATAATCATATTAACTAAAAGGTTACATTAAGACTAAATGAATACGAACTGGTCACCGGTTGAGCTCCCGTTGCAACCTCCGGGTCACGTCCCTTGAAATCCTTACTGGCAATCGTGAAAGGATTAGACATAGTTGCACCTAAACTGATATATTTCACACCGAACTGATTTGCAATCCGTTCCGGGAAAGAATAATTTAATGAAATATTATTACACTTCAACGAAGAAGCATTTACCACCCGTGCATTACTATAATTATACATTTCGTACTCGTTACTATACACAGTCGTCGTACCCGGAAGTAAGAAATTAACGACATTCTTATCCGGCAAACCCGGGAACCGTGCATTCGTATCGCCCGGCCGCCAACGTGTATTCAATTCGGAAGACAGGTTCTCGTACTCGGAAGGAAGAGTCTGCGACTCGTAAGCATTCATCAGAAACTTCTTTCCTCCCAACTGCAAATAAAAACCGGTTGACAAAGACAACAATTTATACCGGAACGTCATAGTAAGTCCCCCCGTGAAATCAGGATCCAGTTTTCCCGCATACTTCATGTAAACCGTGGGATCATTCAACGGATCACTTCCTTCGGGCATATCCAGCTTAATAATCGGATAACCGGTTGCCTGATCTATCCCTTCACAGTCGAAAGCCCAAAACGAAGATACCGGGTATCCTTTTTTATAGTAATCTCCACTAACGGCTGTTTTCCAAGTAAGATTCTGCATACCCACTTTCGTGATTTTATTATTATTCTTGGATGTGTTCAATCCCATGTCCCAAGTAAAATTCTCTGTCCTTACTGGGGTAAAACCCACGCTCAATTCCCAACCTGAATTATTCATACTTCCTCCATTCACGGGCATATTCTCGACACCATATTCCCGCGGCACCAACAACGAAGTAATCATATCCCTTCCTTTCTTCATGTAATATTCGAAACCGACCCGAATCTTATTATCGAACAATCCCATGTCCACCCCGTAATTATAAGATGACGTCTTTTCCCAACGTAAATCCTCGTATGGAAGAGAACTAATATTCAACAAATCTTCACCCGTATTCTGATCAGTCACCTCGCTAAGAGATCCGGTCGGCACCTTCACAATCAAACTCGGACTATAATTTGTTGCCATATTCCGTTGATACCCGTAACTAAAACGCAAACTCAAATCAGACACGAAATTCTGTTTACTGAACCAAACCTCACGAGCCACGTTCCAACGAAATCCCCCGGCCCATACCGGATTGAAATTCTCATTCGCATATCGTCCGAAACGGTTGGAAGCATCCATTCGCACGCTAAAATTCACCACGTACTTCCCGTCATAAGCATAATTCATTGTTAAATAGATTCCCATTTGATTGGTTTTCTTGTCTGTAATTCTACGGGTAAATTTTTTCTGCAATTCATTCGCATATTCTGTCTGACCAAACGGATTAATTAATGTTATAGGAACCTGTGCAAACGATTTTCCCCTATATTTCAAATAACCGTATGCCGTGGAAGAAAAACCCGTATTTTTCGTGCTGCTCAATTCAATACCCAACATGGTAGTTAAAGCATGTACTCCATTAAATACCTTATCAAAAGAGAGCGAATTTCTCCAATTCCAAGCCACTGTCTTGTTTTCATCCTGACTATACTCACCTCCCACGGGCAGCGGTGAATTTTTATATTCAGGATCAATCGCCTTGTACATTCCAAAATCATAACGCCGTATTTTAGCAATATATTCTGTCCGTTCCGTTGCCCACGATTCCCCAATAACCGAAGCGATATTCACACTCCCTAACATCTGGAATTTCAATGATTCCGTGAAATCGTAATTTAAATTCAAATTAGTATTTAAAGACAACGTTTTATTAGAAGTACCGGATTCATCCCGTTCATTGATAAAATTAAACAAGAATCCGCTTTCTTTTTGATAATAAGCCAAATCTCCATTATCCTCGTATGCGGCAATCGCCCGGTTCGTTTTGGTGGCATATTCGTAAGGACTGACAATCGTAAACCCTTTCGTCGTTCCGTGAGAACCGGCCAAAGTAAAAGAAGCTCTAAATTTATCAGTCACGGTCATATCCACCCCGACATTAGCCCCATACGATTCATTATCATTCCCGACAGCCGTACCTTTCGTGGAACTATATGACAAAGAAGTATAATAACGTACGTCTTCACTACCGCCGGAAACCGAAATCGAATGATTATGA
>DYVS01000104.1:0-45442 GCA_020743075.1 Butyricimonas virosa
ATTCTTGCAAGGACTCCGGAAAGTATTGAGAATAGGAACAGGTTGAGGATTGATCAAGTCTTCAACCTGTTATATTTTTATTTTCTTTGTATTATAATCTTGTCTTCAGCAATGATGAAATTGACGTCACGAGTGTATTCCAGCATCTCGAATAATGGACGGAGATCCTCGTAACGTTTCAATCGTCCACTGAATTTTATCTCTTTGACTTTTGGGTCTGCGAACTCGATATTAAGATTGTACCATCGGGTAAAAATTTGCATTAATTCCTCCAAGGACATATCCTCAAATTCATAGTAACCCTCCTTCCAAGAGATGAATTGTTGTACATTTACCGGAAAATAGTCCGATTCTTGTGTAGTTTTATTGTAAGCAACTTGCGTACCGGGAGCCATGATGATATTTTTATTTCCACAATGGGCCTCCACCCGCCCTTCTACCAAGGTCGTTTTTACCCACGTCCCTTCAGCATAAGCGTTTACATTGAAAGAAGTTCCCAATACCCGAATTGCAACATCCGATGCATGAACGATAAATGGGTGGAGGGAATCAGATTTAACCTCGAAATAGGCCTCTCCGGTTAAAAATACTTCTCTCTTATCCCCGATAAATTGATCCGGATAGCGCAATGTGCTACCAGCGTTGAGATATATCTTCGATCCGTCCGAAAGTACTAGATTGTATTCTGCCCCGTAGGGTATGTTTATAGTGTAATACTCGGTCTCTCTCGTTTTAATGGTATTGGATTCAACAATTAGAGTTTGTTGGTCCGTGCGCATTTCCCTGTTACTGTCAGAGACAATAACCGCTTTTTTCTCTTGGCTAAGTAATCGCTTTCTGCCATCAGGTAAAATCAATTCTGCCGCGGGTCTTTTAAGTGCTAAACCGGAGATATACGTTTGATTGATCGTTTGTGTTCTCGTGACGGTGTTCTCCGTCCGGAGAAGGAAGAAAAAACCGATAAATAGGATAATTCCTGCTGCACAGGATGACCAAAAGATCAATTGACGTTTTCTTTTGCTTTGTCGGACTTGGTGTTGAACTTTGTTAAATACGACTTGATGTGATTGATGCCGGGCTAATATCTGTTTTTGTTTCTCTAATTTCACTATCAGTTTTCCTACTTTCTTGTTATGGACGGAAGAATTCTTCCATGCCTCGAATTCCTGTCTTTCCTCCTCGGTCAATGGAGCTTTATTTAGGTAGGCAGCTAGGATGTCATCAATGTCTTTTTTCATATCTCTCCCTTTGTTTTTTATATATTGCTAAAAGGAAGAAAAAGGGTGATAAGAAATTAATCTTTTTCTGTTAAAAAAAGTAAAAGCGTAAAAAACAATTCTTCTTGTAAGTTTTCCCGTAAAAATTTGAGTGCTGTCTTCATTTGAGTCTTCACGGTATTAATGCTTGTGCCTAGTTCATCGGCCACTTCTTGGTAGGTTTTGTCATTCAGACAGGCCATGAGGAAGACTTTCCGGCATTTTTCGGGGAGCTTGTCTATTGTTTGGTATAATAATTCGATCTCTTTGGAGGACTCGTCAAGCGTGTCATAATGAGAGATTTCACTTTCTTGAGAGAATGAAACTTGTATATTGTATCTTTTCTTGTATTCCCGGAGAAAAAGGAAAGCTTGATTTTTAACCATTTTGAAAATGAATCGGTCCAGATCGCCCGAGAATGAATGAAGGCGCTTGCTATTCCACAGGTTGACGAAACAATCCTGTACAATGTCTTCGGCTGTTTCCAAATCATCCAATATATGATAACAATATAATAATAGATTATCATAGTACCGGTCAAAAAGAAGTCGGAATGCACCGCTTTCGTCTTTTTTGAGTAAATCTAATATGGATTCTGACGGATTCATGCACACTTTTTTGTACTTACAAATATAATGAACTCCAAGACGGATGCAAATTTTAAAAGAAATTATTGTTTGAAATGTTTGTTTCCGTGAATATAATTAAAGGAGATTAGAGGAAAACCTAAAGAGAATTAGAGGAGATAATCCTCCTTGTTCGAAACTTTCTCGATGATTCCACGGAGCTTATTCGTCTCGTGTTGGATGAGTCACGAGTGATCTTCGAATGATCTCTGAAGGTGGGGGATTATTTGGGTTAGATCACTTCTTTATCACGGTAGGATTTGGTAATAAACAGGGGAGAAGTATGGTCAAAAAGAAAGGGAGCCCCGTGGACTCCCTTCTTCTGCCTGATGGCGTTTTATTATTTCTTAGCCAAGTCGATCAAAATTTCAAGAACTTGGATAGCACTTGTCGGCACTTTGGTACCGGGACCGAATACGGCGATAGCACCTGCGTCGAACAAGAATTGGTAGTCCTGGTGAGGAATAACACCACCCACGTAAACGAGGATGTCTTCACGTCCCAATTTCTTCAATTCTGCGATAACGGCAGGTACAAGCGTTTTGTGACCGGCTGCCAAAGAAGATACCCCGACAACATGAACGTCGTTCTCAACGGCTTGTTTAGCGGTTTCTTCCGGGGTTTGGAACAACGGTCCCATATCCACGTCGAAGCCAAGGTCTGCGTAACCCGTAGCAACAACTTTAGCACCACGGTCGTGTCCGTCCTGACCCATTTTGGCGATCATGATACGCGGACGACGTCCTGTCATTTCTGCAAACTGGTCTGCCAGTTCTTTCGCTTTTTTGAAGTCTTCGTCTTCTTTAGCGACACTTGAATATACTCCACTCACGGTTCTGATAACTGCTTTATAACGTCCGGCAACTTTTTCACATGCGTCTGATATTTCCCCAAGAGATGCTCTCTTCTTGGCAGCGTCAACGGCTAATTCAAGCAAGTTTCCTTCTCCTGTTTCTGCACATTTGGTGATTGCAGCCAAGGCAGCATCAACTTCAGCTTGGTTACGGTTAGCCCTCAATTCGTGTAAACGACGGATCTGTGCCTCGCGTACAGCCGTGTTGTCAACTTCAAGAATATCAATCGGGTCTTCTTTTTCCAAACGGTATTTGTTGGTACCCACGATGGTTTGAGCTCCACTGTCGATACGTGCCTGTGTACGGGCAGCAGCCTCTTCGATACGAAGTTTCGGAATACCGGATTCGATAGCGGCAGCCATACCACCCAATTTCTCGATTTCTTGGATATGAGCCCATGCTTTCTCTACCAGTTCTTGGGTCAAGCTCTCAACATAGTAAGAACCTCCCCACGGGTCGATAGATTTACATACGGTAGTTTCATCCTGAATATAGATCTGGGTATTACGAGCGATACGAGCAGAGAAGTCGGTCGGAAGAGCGATAGCCTCATCCAATGCGTTGGTATGCAGTGATTGCGTGTGTCCCAAAGCAGCTCCCATGGCCTCGATACAAGTACGGCCCACGTTGTTGAACGGGTCTTGCTCGGTCAATGACCAACCTGAAGTCTGGCTGTGTGTACGCAATGCCAAAGATTTCGGGTTTTTCGGGTTGAATTGCTTAACGATCTTAGCCCACAACAAACGTCCGGCTCTCATCTTGGCAATTTCCATGAAGTGGTTCATTCCGATAGCCCAGAAGAATGACAAACGAGGTGCGAATGCGTCGATGTCCATTCCGGCGTTAACCCCGGCACGTAAGTATTCCAAACCGTCAGCCAAGGTGTATGCCAACTCGATGTCTGCGGTAGCACCTGCTTCTTGCATGTGGTATCCGGAGATAGAGATTGAGTTGAACTTCGGCATGTTCTTGGACGTATATTCGAAAATGTCAGCGATGATCTTCATAGAGAACTTCGGTGGGTAGATATAAGTGTTACGCACCATGAACTCTTTCAAGATATCGTTCTGGATTGTTCCTGACAACTGGTCAAGAGTAGCACCTTGTTCCAAGCCGGCAACAATATAGAATGCCAAGATCGGAAGTACGGCCCCGTTCATCGTCATGGATACAGACATCTTATCCAATGGAATTTGATCGAACAAAATCTTCATGTCCATGATAGAGTCTACGGCAACACCGGCTTTACCCACATCACCGATTACACGCGGGTGATCTGAGTCATATCCGCGGTGAGTAGCCAAGTCGAATGCCACGGACAAACCTTTCTGTCCGGCAGCCAAGTTACGACGATAGAATGCGTTTGACTCTTCTGCGGTAGAGAATCCTGCATATTGACGGATTGTCCACGGGCGCATCGGGTACATTCCGGAGTACGGGCCACGTAAATATGGAGGGATACCGGCAACATAATCCAAATGCTCCATCCCTTTTAAATCTTCAGCCGTGTACACGGGTTTTACCGGTATCAGCTCGGGTGTCAACCAGTTCTTCTCGATGTGATTAGCTTTTTCCCATTCTGCAGCGGCAGTGGTAGCTTTCTCTGTTGACTTGATATTTATATCTTTGAAATTTGGTTTCATCTTTCAATTTTTGATTTATGATCCAATTCATTTATGATTTCTGATTTACGATTCGGAAAAAGAGCCTTGATTTGTGCGGCTGGAATCTAAAATCTAAAATCAAGAAATCTAAAATTATTTAATTCCCAATTTTTGTTGGTATGCTTTCAAGTCTTCCAGCACGTTACATTTCACGTGAACGTAATTCTTGATGCCAATTTCTTCCAGTTGGGGTCTGCATTCCGGGTTACCGGCAACAACGATGATCGCTTTGTCTTTTAATGCAGCGTAAACTTCCGGTGCGATGGTTGCATACTCGTCATCCGAGCTACAGATTACCACGATGTCAGCCTTGTTGTCCATACATGCTTTAGCACCTTCTTCAACAGTCTTGAATCCGTTGTTATCCATCACTTGGAATCCTGCGCAAGCGAAGAAGTTGCAAGCGAATTGAGCTCTTGCTTTACGCATAGCCAGATTACCCATCGGGAACATGTAAACTACCGGGCGATGACCTTGCTCTTTCGCGAACAAGTCGGTTCTGATACGCATAGCCTCGAAAGCTTGAGTTCCACGGTAAGGTTTCAATGTTTCAACAACAGCGTCGGGAGCGGTTTTGTCTTCCGGCTCTAGGATGCAGGCGCAAAGCTCTTTGTCCATTTTCTCGTTGAAGTTCGGGAATTGGTTCGTACCCAAGAAGTTTTCTTTCCGGTTGGCGATGTCTTGATCCCTTTTCTGTGCGGTAGCTTTCACGGCAGCCTGTACGAATCCTGATTCTAGAGCTTTCACCATACCACCTTGTTCTTGTACTTCCAAGAAAAGTTTCCAAGCGGCTTCGGCGATGAATTGGGTTAATTCCTCGATATAGTATGAACCACCGGCAGGGTCAACGATCTTGCTGAAGTGTGATTCTTCTTTCAATAATAATTGTTGGTTACGAGCCACGCGTTCTCCCAGTTCTGAAGGATGGCACTCGTATATGTAGTCGTACGGGTGAACCGTGAACGAGTCAACGCCACCGATCGTTGCGGACATAGTTTCCGTTTGAGTACGGAGCATGTTCACGTTCGGGTCGTAAACCGTCTTGTTCCATTCTGATGTTTCTGCGTGAATGTTCATCTTGCAAACGCAGTCACAGCAAGGATTGTAAGCTTTCACGATGTGAGCCCACAAGTAACGAGCTGCTCTTAATTTAGCAATTTCCATGAAATATTTGGAACCGGTAGCGAAGTGGAAACGCATACGAGGAGCGATGTCCTTCACGTCCATTCCTGCATCGGTTAATTTGTCAAGATATTCAACTCCGGCAGCCAAGCTGAAACCTAATTCCTGAACGATGGATGCTCCTGAGTTATTGAAAACATATCCACCCACTTCAATGGTTTTGAAGTTTTTCAGTTCGGCAGTACTCTCCGTGGTAGCCTTTACCACGCTGAACGGGTTCGGGTCACAGAATTTTCCTTCTAAAACGAGTTTGCTGATCGGATCGATGTTGATACCTCCCTGTATTTTTTCAGGGTTGAATCCTTTCTCTGTAACGTATTCTTTGAACATATCCAAGATGGCAACTTTGTTGCAGCATACAACGAAGTTAATCTCGATACATTCCAAGCAAATATCTTTCAACAAGGTGGCCATGTCGGCTTTCGTGAAGTTCTTGCAATTTGAAAGCACGAACCCGAGCGAGTCAACACCCTTGTTCAGAATATCCAACGCTTTTTTGTTCGCCTCAGCCACATCCTCTACCACAATGTCCTGACGAACGAACCATTCGTTGTTATTTTTCTTGTTACCTCTCACGAAAGGATATTCTCCCGGGAAGCATTCTAGGTTCTTGAGGTCTTTCATGTTCTCCAACCGGTACATCGGTTGTACGTTGAATCCCTCGTTTGTTCTCCAAACCAGCTTTTTATCGAAGTCAGCCCCTTTTAGGTCTGCAATGACTTTGTCCTTCCACTCTTGGGTGGTGTTGGGAGCAAATTCACTGAAAAGCTTTTCGTTTACATTCTCTGCCATAATAGATTTTTATGTATTTATTCTGTAACTGTTTGTTATTAAAAACGAAAGGCAAAATTAGCCGTTTTTGACAATAAAAAAAAGAAATTCTTCTTTATTTCACCGTTTGGGAGAGAATATAAGTCTTTTTAAGATTTTATGGAATGGTAGTTTTTACGTTGTTAGAGTTTCGCGACGTGTTGAGTATTTAGAGAAATATTGCAGGAATTTAGGAGTAAGATTAGGATAATTGCTAATCCATTGATAATAAATAGATGGGCTTACATCTTTTTTGCCGTGTTGAATAATCCCGGGTTATTTATTTGCAATTGATGATTTTTTTGTTAATTTCGTAGCAAGGTGTAAATTAAATGCTCGATAATCATGAAAACGATACGAAGATTTCTACGATTATTTTTCTTGCTTTGTTTCGTTTCCGTGCGGTAACGGTAGGGACAAACACGTATGTCACATTCCAAGATTACTTGGGTGCAGTAAATATTCTACGGTTTACAGCGTGGAGGAACGAAAGGGAAGTGGCGGGAAAAAAACTTATGCACCTTTAATTTGTAAATGATATGAAAAGAAACTTGTTATCTATCGGTTTAATCTTTTGCCTTCTATTTGTGGCCAAAGGAATGGTTGGTCAAAGTGTGGATTCTTTGGCGCAATGCAAAAGCATGGAAGATACCTTGCGGTTTATTCAGAGTTACATTTTGAAACAGAAAGAACAACTTATCGGCAAACCGGCAGGCGTCACGTTTGAGGCTTTCAAAAAAATTTTACCCATAAACTTTGCGGCGTTATCCGAAACAAGCTCGTGGGTTGATCCGAAGAAAAAAGGTAATTGCTATGTAAACGGGATCACTCTTTTCTACATGACAGAAGATGAAATTCATATCGCACATGGAAGGAAAAAGAAAGTTCTACACTTTGCTATCTATTTTGAAGACACGAATGTTATCAGTTACGATTTCGAGCATAGTATACCCGAGGAAGACTGGGAAAATTACCCGAAGTACGTGGATTATTTCAAGCATTTCATCGTGAAAAGAATTGTTATTGACAGAATAGATTGGAATGATCCCAAGGGAGATATGCTTCGCGAAACCGTTGAATGATTTCATGCGGGTGAGATATGATTTAAGGACCCGGTGAGTTTTTCATGTGTTGATTTTTCTACTCGGGAAAAACTAGGTGTTGAAAGTTTAACAAATGGGAGGAAACGTTACGCTTGCGTTTTGTAAGAAAAAAATTTATTTCGTAATTTGCGATGTTAATTTAAAAAGCAAAAACAGATGAAGAAAATTAGAGCAGCCATCGTCGGGTATGGAAATATAGGTAGTTACGTGCTTGAGGCACTCCAAGCTGCCCCCGACTTTGAAGTAGCAGGAGTGGTACGTCGGGACGCAACGAATGTTCCGGTTGAAGTGAAGGACTATGTTGTCGTGTCGGATATTGCTCAAATCAAGGATGTAGACGTGGCAATTTTGTGTACCCCGACCCGTAGCGTAGAGTCGTATGCCTCGAAAATATTGGCTATGGGAATTAACACGGTGGATAGTTTCGATATTCACACGGAGATTTCCGGATTGCGTAAACGTTTGGGAGAGGTTGCCAAAAAGCATGGGAAAGTATCTGTTATTTCCGCTGGATGGGATCCGGGAAGTGATTCTGTCGTTCGTGCCTTGTTAGAAGCTTGTGCTCCGAAAGGAATTACTTATACGAATTTCGGGCCCGGCATGAGTATGGGACACACGGTTGCCGTGAAGGCCGTTGAAGGCGTGAAAGCCGCATTATCCATGACGATTCCGGTAGGTACGGGAATTCATCGCCGGATGGTATATGTGGAGCTGAAAGAGGGGTACGATTTTAAACGAGTGGCTGAGGCTATCAAGACCGATCCTTATTTCGTGCATGACGAGACTCACGTGATGCAGGTGGAATGTGTCGATAGCTTAAAGGATATGGGGCATGGTGTAAATCTTGTTCGTAAAGGCGTTTCCGGCAAGACGCAGAACCAGTTATTCGAATTTGATATGAAAATCAATAATCCGGCTCTGACGGGACAAATCCTCGTGGCAACGGCCCGGGCTTCTATGAAACAGCAACCGGGATGCTATACGCTAATTGAAATTCCGGTAATCGATATGTTGTACGGGAATCGGGAAGAGTTGATTAAGCATTTGGTATAGGGAAGTGAACATAGCCTAATGCCAAGGTAATATAGGCCTTTATCCGAAGTAATAATCTCCTTCGGACCTTTCCTCTTCTTTTCTCCGACCATTCACGAGCCTTTGCCAATATACCGGGAAGGGCGAGGAGAGATTGCTGTGAGGGGAATAGGGGATTATTACGGATGTAAATCTATGGAATAACAGTTACATAACCTTGGGAGAGCTTGTGGAGCTGAGGGAACAAAAAACTCTAAGCCTTCTTAAAAAATCAAGAAGGCTTAGAGTTCGACTTTTTAGAGTTCCAAATTTATTTGAAATATTTATTTAATTTCACCTGTCCCATTATTCGTTGCATTTGCCCATGCTGAAATGGCTGCTGTAGGAGAAACTTCAGTTAACGAAAATGATAATGTAATGGTATGCTTTTTCCCTGATTCGAGTCCGTCATTTCCGCTATTAATAAAAGCCTTTACATCCAAACCGGAGTCATATGTGCTTGTATATACTTTTAGTTGAATAGGGGAGTCTTTTTTACCTAAGTCTTGATTTGTATAGACCATAATTGCATCTCCTATTTGGGTTGCCGTATTTGTAATTTCTACATTATTATCTGTGGAAGTAGTGAAATTAGCGGACCCTGTTGTAGTTGCTGTTGTGACGCTTGGTGTATCCCCGAGAGTTAACTCTATATTTATAGGTTGGTTCAATACTTCTATTTTTGTAACTGTTCCGAATGTTTCCTTCACCTTGTCAGCAGAAATTCCATCAGCACATTTTACTTCAAAAATGAGTTGGGAGAGAAGATGTTCAAATGTGAATTGCTCAAATTGAGCATTTTTATCCCCGGAAAGGGCATTTGTTGCCATAATATCATTAGAACCATCAATTGTTAATGAAACTTTACCTCCTGCTAAAGAGCTTGTTGCATCACCTACATAATATCCTATAAGATGTGATTTTAAAGTAGTGTTTGGATTGTAATATTGAGGAGCTTTGTTTGTTCTTACTGCTTCTGCATAAAAAGAAACTTTGCCACTTTCATCTAGTTTTGCATATAATGCCTTAGCACTTCCCCAGCTTGCTGTTGGGGCATCTGTTGCCTTTGCAAAGAATACATCTAGGCCTTCGGTTGGAAGCGAAGAAACAGCGGCTCGTCCTATTGCTTCGATATTTCCAATTCCTGCATTTAATTTGATTTCCACCGGGGCATTCGGATCAACATCTTCTTCGTTTTCTTTACTACAGCTTGTTAGTGCTACACATGCAAGTACTAATGTTATTAATTTTTTCATGATTATAAATTTAAGTGATTAATTTCTTTGTTTATCTAATTTTCTACTATAGTTCCTGATTTTATCATGTAATCGATAGGCCGTTCTCCATTGTTCGGGTAGAATATGAAACGCATGTCATCGCATTTTGGCAGATTTCCCCAATCTGCGGTAATCATGATCGTGCCGCAATCCTCCCCTTTTTCTTTCATGCAGGAAAAGGGGGAGATGAGTAATGCCGATAACAAATTTTTTTTTTCATTTTAACAGCCCGTTGATTTGCAGTTAATGTTTGTGCAAATGTTTGCATTCGGGAGATAAAATGATGCCGAAATAGTAAAATTCTGTTATAATTGTACCTTTTCGGTCGTGACTTGTACGAATTCCAAAGTTTTTACGTATTCGAAATTGTTAAAGGGCGTCCACGTAACGTTTTTTCCATTGTTTTGGGGTGATGCCTTCGTTGAGTTTGAAGGCGGAGATGAACGAGGAAAGGGAATTAAAACCGGAAAGGCTGGCAACTTCTTGGATTTGCATATCCGGGTGTTGAATTAATAAAATCGTGGCTTTTTGTATCCGGTATTTGTTGACGAACTGGTAGAAACTGAAACCGAACTCGTTGTTGATAACGTTCGAGACGTACGTGCGATTGGTTCCCAGCAAGGCGGCTACGTCGGTTATGGTAAGATTCCCGTTGGTGTACACTTCTTTTTCATCGAAAAGGCGGATCAATTCGTCTTTCATCTTTTCTCTTTTGATCCCGAGATTCTTCAAATATTTCTCGGGTAGGGCGGGGAAAACAGGGGATAATTCTGCTTCATTTGTTGGAGCGGGGATAGGTGTCTCCGGGCAGGAATTAGTGGGGATGATTTCTTCTTCATGAATCTCTGCGTGTTGTTCCGTGTAACAGATATAAGGTTCGTTGAGGGCGTGGATGAATAGGTAAAAAATGAATAATATGGAGCTGATGTGGAATAGATGGTCGCTCCAGATTGCTTGAAAACAGGATGCAAAAAGGGCGATAAAGGCGAAAAGTACAGCTAGGGGGATAGCCTGATTAAGCCAGCGCAAATCAATGTTTTCCATGGATGAATAATTCTCTTTCAGTTTTTGCATGTGGTCTCGTTTCAAATGTAAAATGCGAAGCGTGTATATGGTGATCATGGCAGCTTGAAGGATCAGGCAGGCGCAACGGAAAATAATTAAAGGCAAACCAACGTTAATAAACACGTTATCCCCTGTAATTTTTTCTTGTAGGGGGGACAAAAAGAAACTGGTGATCAGCACTAAAATCCCGGGTATCAAGTGAGGCCAAATCCTTCGGGAGGTCAGTTTTTCTGGCTTCGTGAGTTTACGGAAATAGAAAAAATACAGGGGAACTAGAAATAAGTTAATGATAATATCAAAGATGGGTAAGCCCAGTTCGCCCGTGATGTATTTATGAATATCTTGTATCATGTTCGGGATAAAGATCAATCCCGAGAACGTGAAAATAATTCCTAACAGGCGACGAGGATGCATACCGGCCCGTCCTCCGGGAGCGGCCCCTTTCACCGTTAATAGCGTGAATCCACAAAATAGCGGAATGATAAACGAAAGGACGTATGAAAAATACATCCAAAATGTTGGAGAAAATACACTGTCCTTTATCATATTTCTAGAATTTGAAACACCTTCCTTTTATTTTACGGGACAAATATAATGAAATTATAACTATGTGGGTATGGTTTTGATATTTTGAATAAAAGTTTGGAAGAATAAAAATAGATACCTTAAAAATTGACATCCTGCTGTAAACTTTGTACTTTCGTCCCCACTATAGATGACTTATAATGAATGATGAAAAGCTAAAAGAAGAAGTTCGCAAGGCTTGCGAGGTTCTTAAGAATGGCGGGATAATTCTTTATCCCACGGACACGATATGGGGCATCGGGTGTGACGCCACGAACGAGGCAGCCGTGAAACGGGTGTACGAGGTGAAACACCGGGAGGATAGTAAGGCCATGTTGGTATTACTGGACGACGTGGGTAAGCTTGCTTCCTACGTGGAGGTACCGGATGTGGCCTACGAGTTATTGGAAGTGAATGATAAGCCCATGACGATCATTTACCCGAATGCAAAGAATCTGGCAAAGAATTTGATTGCGCAGGATCGGACTATCGGTATTCGGATCACCTCGGAAGCTTTCACGAAAGCCTTGCTTTACCGTTTCCGTAAACCCATTGTTTCAACGTCGGCCAATATCAGCGGAGAATCTTCTCCCAAGTGTTTTGCGGAGATTAGTGATGCCGTGAAGTCAGCCGTTGATCACGTGGTAGATTTCCGTCAGGAAGAAACTTCAAATCCTGCCCCGTCCAGTATCATCAAACTGGGTGTCGGCGGTGAAATCCAAATCATCAGGAAATAAATATTAACCCGAAAATTGAGTCTTGATATGTCCTTCACATTTTCAATTTTCAATTTTCAATTTTCATTTGTATTATGGCTCTGATTTTAAATATAGATACTTCAACGGATGTATGTTCCGTGGCGATTGCCCGAGATGGAAACGTGATCGCTTTAAAAGAGAATGACGAGGGATTTAATCATTCTACTTTGCTGGGTGTGTACGTGGATGATTTATTGAAGGAGAATAATTTAACGGCAAATGACTTGGATGCAGTGGCCGTAAGTATGGGGCCCGGATCGTACACGGGTTTACGCATCGGGGTGTCTTTAGCCAAAGGGATATGTTTTGGTGCGGGTAAGCCGTTGATTGCAGTTAGTACACTAGCCGCACTGGCAAATGCCGTGGCCCGGAGAGAAGGCGAAGAGGCTTTTTATTGTCCCATGATAGACGCTCGTCGCATGGAAGTCTACACGGCAATATATGATCAGGAGGGAAATATCTTACGGGATATTCACGCCGAAGTGATTGAAGAAAATTCTTTTGCCGATTTGTTATCTACTCGGAAGATTTTATTCTTTGGAAATGGGAGTGATAAGGTGAAAGGAGTTTTGACACATCCGAATGCAGTGTTTATTAATGGGGTCTCGACTTCTGCGGCGAACATGATCGGGCTTGCTCAACAGCAATTTGAAGCCGGGAAATTTGAAAATGTAGCTTATTTTGAACCATTTTACCTGAAAGATTTTGTGGCTACCGTGCCAAAGAAGAAAGTTTTATAAATTAAAAACTTTATCTTTGCTCTATTAAAGAAGAGAGATGGGTGGGTCCACACGTAATAAAGAAAGAACTAAGCAAGAAGAAGAGGATTTTAAAACTCTTTTTCGGGATTACTTTGTTTCTATGTGTATCTTTGCTAATCGTTATCTGGAGGATGGAGAGATGGCCCGAGATGTGGTTCACGATGTGTTTTGTAAATTATGGGAAAATCCGTCGGAACTGGTGGAAGTCTCTAACGTGAAAAACTATCTTTATACTAGTGTGAAGAATCGTTGTCTTGATGTGTTGCGTCGGGAGAATATCCATCATCGTTACGTGGAGTGGGAACAGGAAAATGAAAAAGAACGTGAAGAATTTTTCGAGATAGAGACTTTGCGTGAAGATGTTTACCGGTTACTGGATCAGGCCATACAATTATTGCCGGAACGTAGTCGGGAGATTTTGTTATTAAAGTTGCAGGGCCTAAAAAATCAGGAAATAGCAGATCAGTTGCATATTTCCGTGAATTCGGTAAACACATTAAAGGCAAATGCTTACAAGGTATTAAGAGATCAATTACATGATCAATATTTCCTTTCCTTATTATTTTTTTTGAAAAAAGTCTGTTTTTGATTCACTAGTTTTTGTCATGAGTTCGTCTATAGGATGTGTTTGAAATAATAGACGGATGTATGAATCGGAAATCAAATCATAGGGTATGGCTCGTGTTTGCCCGGTTGCTTGGAATGGAAACCGAGCAGGAACGGCACCAATGGGATGAGGTCGCCATGCTTGATTCTAAAGAAAAATTATTACTTGATGAAATGTCTTTGGGGAAGGATTATTTGCGGCGGAGGCAAATGGTAGAGGATATTGACGTGGAGAGTGAGTTAGAACGGGTGATGAGGCCCCGTAAGCGGCGATTATCGGTTTTATTGGGGAGAGTGGCAGCCGTGTTATTGCCTCTTCTTTTTGGGGGGACAGCCATTTATGTTATGTATTCAAAAAATAATATATCCTTGGAAAATGTGATTAGTTTGCATGATGTGGAGCCGGGAACCTTGGAGGCCGTACTAGTCACGAGTGATGGGACATTGCGGGAATTACAGACCGTCGGGAACTATATTAATGAAAAGGATGGAAGCAAAATAATGGTCGATTCGGCTCGTTTGAATTATCAAGATAATGGACTGGAGTCCGTGCAGGGTTTGATTTATAATAAATTACTCGTGGGGCGTGGGCATGAATATATGCTGATCTTGAATGACGGGACACGGGTGTGGATGAACTCGAAATCAGAATTAAGCTATCCGGTAGCTTTCGGGGACAACGTACGTCGGGTGCGTTTATCCGGAGAGGCCTATTTTGAGGTTGCCAAAGATTCGGTTCACCCCTTTATCGTGGAAGTTGACCGGGGATTTGAAGTGCAGGTGCTGGGAACGCATTTTAACATAAAGGCGTATGACACGGATGATTTCTATGAAACGACTTTGGTTGTGGGGAAAGTGCAGGTTTCTCAAGGGAATAAAACAAAGATCACGCTGGAACCTTCGGAACAGATGGTGATTGGAAAAGATGGGCGTCACGAGGTACGAGTGGTAAACACGAGTTACTACACGGCTTGGCACGAAGGATGGTTTTATTTTAATGACGAGCCTTTGGAACAGGTGTTGACGATGATTGGTCGTTGGTATGATGTTGATTTTATTTTCGCGGAAGAAAACCTGAAAGAGATCGCCGTGACGGGTAAATTGAAACGTTTCGAGAACTTGAGCGTGATATTGAAGATGTTGGAAAGAATAACTGGGACAGAATGTGTGCTGGAGAATAGGATCGTTAAGGTGGATAAAAAGAAATAACCGGGGATGATTGGACCCATTCCCGGTTATCATTAATAATCAATAAATAATTATTATTTAGTCAAAAACAAAGTTATGAAAAAAAATGGAGAAATGCGCTATCTTCCGCGAGGAGGATGTGTGAAAAAATGGTTATTGTTTATGCGAAATTTTCTGATTATTTTTTTGATGAGTTCTATGTCTCTGTATGCTAGTCAGGTGACCATGGCTCAAAAGATTTCGATTAAGGTGAATAACGTTAATCTGAAAGTGGTAATCGAGGCTATCGAGCAACAGACAAAGTTTGGTTTCCTTTATAATGAGAACGAGGTGAGACAAGTAAAGAATTTGTCTTTGAACGTGAAGGATATGGACGTGGCAAAGGTATTGGACTTGGCGTTGAAAGGAAGCTCGTTAGTATATTCCATCGAGCAGGAAACAATTCTGATCTCGACGAGAGAACGTGTCGTGGGTGATACGGTAAAACCGATGGAGGAATGGGTAATTCGAGGTCGGGTGACAGACAAGAAAAGTGGGCCATTGCCCGGGGTTTCCGTGTACATAAAAGGAACCACGAAAGGGGTGGCCACCGATTCAAAGGGAGAATATAAATTGGTTTTAGCTCCCCAGAAAAATCTGGTATTGATGTATTCATTCGTGGGAATGAAGATGAAAGAGGTTCCGGTAAGTAAACCGGGAGTAGTGAATGTTGTTTTGGAGGATGACGTGTCGGATTTGGATGAGGTAAGAGTTATTGCTTACGGGAAGACCACGAAGCGTGAGATGATGGGGGCCGTGACTTCCATCAAGGGTGAGGACATTCTTAGTGTCCCGACAGCTAATCTTTCCAGTTTGTTACAGGGGCGTGTGGCAGGAATGGATGTATCCAACATGAGTGGTGCTCCCGGTAGTGGGGGAACGGCAACTATTCTTCGAGGATATAACACTTTGAGTGCAGAACAACGTGATTTCAGTTCTCCACTGTGGGTTATTGATGGTGTACCGATCACGAATTTGACTTCCACGTTAACGGGAACGAATGCTTTGGCAGAGATTGATCCGGAGTCGATTGAATCCATCGAGGTGTTGAAAGATGCTGCGGCCACTTCCATGTATGGTTCTCGTGCCGCCAATGGCGTGATTTTGGTCACCACGAAAAAGGGAAAAGCCGGGCAGCGTTCCGTAAGAGCAAATGTCTCTTATTCATGGTCATATATCCCGGAGTACCCGACTGTTTTTGCCGGTAAGGAAGCTCGACGTTACAAGTTGAAGGCTTTACGGAATTACCGGACGGCGTATATGAATGCGGAGGGAGAACCCGTGTACCCGACATCTTACACTGAATCCTACCATCAGTACCAAAGCGTGTATAACTATTTTTGGGGAGACGGGAATGAATATAATGCCGGGGCTTATAATGCCGAATTACAGGATAGTTTGAATCCTTTCTATAATAATGCGACGAATTGGTTTAAACGTTTTTTCCAGACGGGAAAGGTGTTAACGGCAAACGTGCAATCCCTGTACGGGACGGATAAATTTAATTGCAGCGTGGGTGCCGGTTTTTATGATGAAACCGGGATATTGAGGAAAAGTGGGTTTATCCGTTTTAATTTTATGACTAATCTGGGATTTAAACCTGCCGATCGTTTGACGATAGACGTGAATATTGCTTTGGCTTATGCCAAACGAGCGAGGAATCAGGGAGAGACAAGTAATCTGGTGATGGGATCGGGGGATAACTTGATTAATGTTCCGAACACACCTTTCGAGACATCGACTTTTTTACCGGCGAATTCCGTGGTGGAAGATGAGGTGTTGAAAAATCAGAAAGGTGTGAAAGAGAAGAACGAAGATATGGCCGGTCGTTTAGGTGTGGTGTTAAGTTATAATATCGCTGACTGGCTTCGTTTCTCAACAACGAATTCAATCGGTTATACATTGAGTAAACAAAATAAATTTACTCCTTTGGAATTGATGCCGAACAAGAAAACCGAATCGGCAGGAACTTTTCTGGAGAATCGGGTTTTGTTGACAGAGAATCTGCTTGTGTTTAATAAAGAGTTTAAGGAACATAAGGTGGAGGTATTGGCTGGAATTTCGGTCCAATTGAGCGAGGAGCATAGTGTCGGGGGATTGGCTAGGGGAGGTCCGGGTAATTACGTGCATTACGCTTCGGGAGGGTGGCCTTCTATTGATAATAGCGGGTATCTCCCGGAAGCATTGACCTCTTACAAGTCGAATTTCGAGAAAGATGTGTTAATCAGTTATCTGGGGCGGTTGACGTATAGTTACAAACAGAAGTATATCTTCGGGGCCTCTGTTCGTCGAGATGGTAGCTCTAAATTTGGGAAGGCAAAACCGTGGGGAACGTTTCCCGCTTTCAGTGCGGCGTGGGTATTTTCTGACGAGAAGTTTATGGATTTCTTAGGATGGCTGGATTTCGGTAAGTTACGCGGAAGCTGGGGAGAGACCGGAACGCAGTTTACTACTCGTTACCTGGCTTACGGGTCTTTGAGTGCGGGAATGATACCGTTTATGGGAAACTCGACAGTTGTTCCCCAATCGGCTAATGGTTTGCTGAATCCCGATTTGTCGTGGGAAACTACCCGGCAGTATAACGTGGGGATCGACTTGGATTTTTTGAATTATCGTTTGGGTGTGGTGTTCGATTTTTACGGGCGTTATACCTATGACATGATGTATGCGGTTTCCTTACCGGGAGACTATTCTCCTTTCACGACACAATATAAAAATGCAGGTGCTATCTCGAATGAAGGAATTGAATTGTCGTTGAAATATGATATTTTCAGGAGGGATAATCTGAAATGGAGATTGAATTTCAATATCGCCCGGAACTGGAATAAATTCAAAAAGAGCTATGATGATCGTGATTTGGGAACTTATATTTTAGGGAGACCTTTAAATGTTATCCGGAGGTTGAAGGCTTCGGGCATTATCCAATCCGAGGACGAGATTCCGTATAAGTACAATGCCTCCGGGCAAAAACAGTATTTGTACCCGAATATGTATCAGGGGGTTCGTCAGTTCTACACGGTGGGAGATATTAAATATTACGATGCGGATGGAGACGGTACGATCAGCACGAATGGTGACGCTATATATATCGGTAGCCCGCTGCCTCTGGCTCAGGGTGGTATCTTGACAGAATTGCAATGGAAAGGTTTTGACGTGGCGTTAAATTTTACTTATTCTCTGGGACGCACGATTATTAACGGGAATAAAGCGGAAGCGGTCGCCGTGAGTCACTTGAATATTCTGAATCCTATTTTGGAAGATATACGGAAATATACGTTCTGGGAGAAACCGGGAGATGACGCTGATTTTCCAAGATTGGCTTATGATACCGGGAAGAACAATACGGGAATATATAGTGATCAGTTTGTTGAGAAGGTGAATTATCTCCGGTTAAGAAGTTTTGTGCTGGGCTATTCTTTGCCCAAGTCGATCACGGATAAATTGAAATTGACGAAAATCCGGGCTTACGTGAGTGGTGAGAATTTATTCACGTGGACGAATTATTCGGGTATGGATCCGGAGGCAGTGGATTTGATGACCGGTTTTGATAATATCCGGAAATATCCTTTGAACCGAAAATTTACGTTGGGATTATCTGTTAATTTTTAATTTGAGAAACGATGAAAAAGTTTGTGATCATATTGATGCTACCGATAATGGTATTGTTACACGGTTCGTGTGACGGGTTGCTGGATATTGAGCCGGAAAATAGTTTAACGTATTATAACTATTTTAAGTCGGAACAGGATTTGGAAGTTGCCATGTATGGTGCTTACGAGGCATTCAGAGCCTCATATCGGTCACCTTCTCCTCGTGCAACATCCGGAGAGGTGATGGATGAATGTGGGGATCGGAATATAGAGGCGTTGAGGATTTTGGATGCAACGACGTTGACGAGTGCCGTGCCTTCCTGTTCATGGGCAAGTCATTACAAGACGATCAGTCAGGCGATGATGGTGGCTGAGAATCTGGGACAAGCTGGCTTGTCTAAAGAAAGACATGATTTTTGGTTGGGACAAGCTTTGTTTTACAAGGCAATAAGTTATTTTTATGTCGTGCGGGATTGGGGAGATTGTCCTTACCTGAAAGAGTCGTATAAAGTGGATCCCGAAGAACGAAAACCTTGGCAAGATGTACTTGATTACGCCATCGAGGATATGAAACAAGTTACCGAGTTGCTTGATTTTTGGAAGAATCAGACGGATGCTAACGGGGATGCGGTTACTTATAGACAGATGGTGGGTAAGGAAGCTGCTTACGCCATACTTGCTTATATGTACGCGTGGAAAGCTAATTTGTCGGACGATGAAGATGCTTTGCAAAAGGCGATTGATGCCGCCACGTGGGTAATAGAAAAGGGAGGAATCGGTTTTGCTGCCGACCCGGAAGAGGTGTGTACCGAAGTTTTAATGGGTGGTCATCCGGAATCAATTTTTGAGATAGATGTTGATTATTCGGATTTTTTATTTCCAGATGTCGGGATTAATCTGGAATATTATTACCAGACGTGGCCGATTAGACCTTATACAGAACCGGGTGACGTGACGGGGAGACCGATGAAGATAAGAGCGGAGCGAGTATTGAAAATGTACAAGGAAGGAGATAAACGAAGAGATTCTTATTTTTATAAACCGGCAGAATATATTGATACGGTAAGTACAGGAGGATGGGCATTGATGCAGCGTCGCCGGGAAGTCATCGAGGATCGTTCTTTTCCTGATTTTCCTGATTTTTGGTTTAAGAATTATGCCGGGAATATATTAGTAACTCGTTTGGCGGATATTCTTTTATTAAGAGCTGAATGCTATGCGAAAAGGGGGGATGATAATCTGGCGAAACCGGATTTGGATAGAGTGCGGGAACGGGCAGGGGTTCCGGGATATACTTCGGTAGAGGGGCCGATATACAGGATGATTTTCGAGGAACGAGAGAAAGAATTATTACTTGAAAAACATCGTTGGTATGATATGGTACGAACGGGTTATTGGAAGACGGATATGACGGAAGAGTATTCTAAGTTGACGGAACAGGATGTGGAAGATGGAGCGTTGTACCTGCCCGTGTATGTTAAAGCCTTTACTTCGAACCCGTTGATGCGGCAAAATCGGTATTGGAATAAGAGATATTAACCTGTAAATGGATAAGAAATGAATAGAATTTGGATTTTTCTAAGTATAGTTTTCAGTTGTATGGCTTGCACGAAAGAAAATTTTATAGATACAGGAAATGCTTCCGGTATTTTTGACGGAAGTATAATGGAATACATGAGACAACATCCTCAGGATTGGGATTCTACCGTGGTCGTTATCGAATGGGCAGGTTTAGCTCAATTATTTGAAGGAAAAGACCCGCAATATCCTAAGATCACGTTTTGGGGCCCCACGAATCTTTCTATCATCCGGTATATGCTGGATAATGGAATTAAGCAGGTGAAAGATGTTGAACCTGAGGTCTGGAAAAGTATGATGTTAAGATACGTGATTCCGGGAAAATATAAGCGGGAAGATTTTGCCACGGGAGATAGCAAGACGGGTGGTGATACTTTTACAGCATTGGGAGGAAACCATTTACGTGTATACCGGGTTCTCACTTCCTATAAAGATATTCCCGAGGCAGGTCCTGCCGAACTTTGGGTGCATTCTTCCGATACGGGGTATTCCGTTGCACAAGTGGCTTCGGCTGATATAGAGCCGGATAACGGGATCGTTCATTCTTTGATGTATGCTTTCACGTTTGGTAAATTGTAATTAAACATCGAACTTATGAAATATTTAATTTATATATTATTTGGAATACTAGCCATTGCCGCTTGCGATAACACGGCAATAGGCTACCTGGAAGTGGACGAGGCCGGTTATGATCCCGATTCCATGATTATTTACAAAACACCGGATCCGGTGAAAGAGGCGGATCGTATCGCTCGCAAATATCCTTGGGTATCTGCAAATATACAAGGTGTATTAGGTACTTATCCCATTCATTACGCTATTGCAGGGGTACACACGAGTGACGGGGATATTGAGGCCTTTAAAAAAGAGGTGCAACTTAGAGGTGATAGTTGTTTCGAGATCCCTTTCGAGAATTCTTTGAAAAAAGGTACTTATTACGTGGACGTGAATATTTACAATAAGGGCTATTCATTGGTTCGGGATTCTCTTTTTGTATTGATTATTAGATGAATAATGAACAACTTATGAGGAAAATACTTTTATCAATATTATTGGGAATTATACAAATTCCTTTATTTGCACAGTATGACTTGACCGCACCTGTTCCTCTCAATCCGTTGGTAAGAGTTGGGAAATTAAGTAATGGTTTGACATATTATATTTGTCGCAATACCAACACTCTCCACCGGGCAGAATTTGATATTATTCAAAATGTTGGTTCTCTTTTGGAAAATGATGATCAGAACGGGTTAGCCCATTTTCTGGAACACATGGCTTTTAGCGGGACGAAACATTTCCCGGGGAATCAAATCACGGAGACCTTGAAAAAATACGGCATAAAGATGGGATCACACTTGAATGCTTCTACCTCGTATAATGAAACCGTGTATAAATTGGGAGATATTCCGACGGACAATGATGGATTAATCGATACCTGTCTGTTGATTTTACATGATTGGTCGCATTATATTTCACTGGATGATGACAAGATGATCGATAAAGAGCGTAAGGTAATTATTGAAGAGGAGCGGATGACATCGGATGTCGGGAAGCGTTTGGGCGAGAAATCGAGACCTGTCTTGTTGAAAGGGTCGAAATATGCGAAACATAACGTGATAGGTGATCTTGATATTATTCGTAATTTTAAAAAGCAGACGTTAATTGATTATTATCATGATTGGTATCGTCCCGATTTGCAAGCTATTGCCGTGATCGGTGATATTGATGTAGACCAGATTGAGAAAAAAATCATCGATCTATTCTCGAAAATACCGGTTGTTGAAAATGCGAAACAGCGTCCCTTTTTCCCAGTTCCGTTAAAAGGTGGAATTTCTTATGTCCTAGCCGTGGACAAGGAAGTCCCTTACTCTTTTATTTCTTTGAATATTCTGTCTGAGGGTACGAAACCGGAAATGAAAAATCATGGATACATGAAAGAGGTGCTGGTAGAAGCGTTATATAACCAGATGTTAAAAGCTCGAATAGGGAAAATCCTTCAGCAAAAAAATAACATATGCTTGGCAGCGGATAGTAAAATGGGTCCCTTGGTTCGGGGATATAAATTGTATTCTGTTTCAGTCACCACCAACCCGAATTTGGAGGCGAAAGCTCTGGAAATTGTGTACAAGGAAAATGAACGTGTGAAGCGATACGGTTTTACCGGGAATGAACTGGAAGAGGCTAAAAAGATGTTATTGGCAAGTTTCCAATCTATGTATGACCAAAAAGAGAAAATCACGAACGGGCAACTCATGACGGAAATTCAGATGTATTTCTTGGAAAACGAGCCGGCTCCGGGATTTGACTATTATTATCGGTTTGCTAAAGCCGTCATTCCGGAAATTTCGGTAAAAGATGTGTCTGATAAAGCAAAACAATGGATTACACAGGAAAACATGGTGATCTCGGTAGCGGGTCCTAAAGATGCGATGCACATGACAAAGAGTGATGTTTTAGCCGTGATGAAAAAGGTCGAGAGAATGGATATTGAACCTTATGAAAGTGTGCAAAGTGAAGAAGTAAACGAATTGATTTCCGAAGAACTGGAAGGAGGGAAGGTGGTACAGGCATCTGTGTTGCCGACATTGGGTGCCACGGAATGGGTTTTAAATAACGGGGCTCACGTGCTGTTTCGCAAGGCTGATTATGAGAAGAAGCAAGTTAACGTGATGGCATATAGCAAGGGAGGAACCTCTTTATACGGTAATGATTTGTTGCCTTCTGCAATGATGTTAAACAAGCTGATGCCAGCATACGGGTTGGGAGATTTGAATGTCAAAAAGTTAAATCAGTATTTGTTGGGCAAAGAGGTCAGTTTTGGAGTCAATCTCGGGCCGTTGTCCGAAAGTGTTTCTGGAAATTCGAATCCGGAGAATGTGGAAACCTTGATGCAGTTAATTTATTTGTGTTTTGAAAAACCTCGGTTTGACAAGACAGCTTATGAATTAATGATGCAGCAGGCTAAATTATCCATCTCCTCTTCCGTGATGAACGATTCTTTGCAAATGATACTGAATAACTATCATCCCCGGGTGTTACTTTATAATCAACAGCTGTTAGATCAGGTTTCGTTTGACAAGGTGGAACAGATTTATCGGGATCGGATTCAAGATGCGAGCGACTTTATTTTCTTTATCGTGGGTAACGTGGAGGAAGAACAGGTAAAACCTTTGGTCGAGAAATACATCGGGTCGCTAAAGTCAACTTATCGCAAAGAGAATTGGAAAGACAATGGTGTCCGTAGTCCGCGGGGAATAACGAAAAAGATTATCAAGTTAAATGGCGAGGAAAATAAAGCGTCGGTTATTGTTGTCTATTCTAAAGAGATGGCTTATAACGTGAAAGATAATTTTTATTTCGGGATATATCAAGCAATACAACGGCAGCGATGTATGCAAAGCATCAGGGAAGAGGCTGGAGGAACTTATAATGTGAATTTACAGGGAAATTCAGAACGGGATCCGTACAGCGTGTATAATATGAGTGTTAGTTTTGATTGTGACCCGGATCGGGTAGATGAATTGAGAGGAATTCTTTACAGGGAGATCGATAGAATGATAACGGATGGACCAACGCAAGAAGAATTGGTACAGGTGATCATTGCCCTGCGTGGGCAATACGAACAGTCTAAATTACATAATTCCTATTGGATGAATGCGTTAACTATGCAAAGCCTTTATGGGATTGATGTAACAGATCCTAAGAATTATGACGAGATAATTGATCATATTACCCCTAAAGATATTCAAGACTTCGTGAAACGTTTGTTCATGAATATCAATATCATGGATATAACATTTGTATCAAGGAAAAAGTGAGGTAGGTTGTAATCGTGTGGGAGGGCGGGGATGGTCTATCCTCGCCCTTTTTGCTTGAAAATTGGGAAATGATACTGATAGATTTACTACTTGGCTAATGGGATAATAACTCTTGAAGTTTCTTTTCCAATTTATCGCCTCTCAGATTTATTCCAACAATTTTACCTTTCGGATCGATCAATAGAATATGTGGGATCCCTTGGATATTATACTGTTCTGATATATTACTTCCTTTACCGTTTAGTTGGGTCCAAGGCATTCGTTCTTCCACTAAAGCTTTTCGCCAGGCTTGTTCGTTCTTATCTATGGTAATGCTGATGATTTCAAGACCTTCCCGATGATAATTATTCCAAGCCTTTTTGAGATTGGGGATTTCTCCCCGGCAGGGGCCACACCAAGAAGCCCAAAAATCCAAAAGTACATATTTACCACGAAAATCCTTTAATGCGATCCTCTTCCCTTTGTCTGAAGGTAAAACAAAATCCGGAGCTGGGGCATTGATGGTTAATTCACGATGTTTGGTTATTTGTCTTATCACTTCTTTGTAAGCTAAACGTTCTGACAATTTTTTGTCCATCATATTTAGCCATTTTTCTAACAGATCGGGAGAATGAATCTCGGACCATTCGGTTGCCAATTTCATCAGGGTTGGCATATTGGAAGGGTAATTGGTAATCCAGTCTTCTATATCTCGTGGTTCACGAAGAGTGGAAATGTATTGGGCTTCTCTTTCAGAACGACTACCATATACCTTGCCTTGGAGACATTTCCTCGATTCGTTTTTACCATTTCGTTTATAATTGTCTTGTCGGATTTTAATATTCAGTTCTATTGGAGAATTTTCTAGATAGAAACCGACAGGAAAAGAGGTCCCTCGGATTCCGACATTACAATATTGGGGAAAAGGAACCTGCCCGTGGAAAGTGAAATAGCCATTTTTGATTACAGCACTATCAACAACTTCCGGAGTTCCTAACGTTCCTTTTCTGGGTAAGACCAATTCTGCGATTCCTTCCTCAATCCCTTCGACATAGCCGGTTATTGTAAAACTTTCATTAGGTTCAATATCTTGAATCTTGTTGTTTTGGTTATAGGCATCACGTATTTGTTGGTAGTAAGGTAAATTTTGTTTGTTGGCGGGAATAATCTTCAGAATTTCTTGAATATCTCCGTCTTTTAATACCTGCTTAACAAGATAAAAATATGCCGTGGCAAAAAGACCTATATCTTCTGAGGCATGTCTTTTCAGCCACTCGACACCGGTTCTACGACTGATTGGGGTCAACATATCATCGTCTAATATACTGGAAATATCTTCTAGTAATATCCGTGTATGCCCTCCAGTGATATTCTCTCCGGCTAAGCCGAAAAGAAGTGCTTTGCCTTCAAAGGTAATATCTTCATTTTTGTTAAAATAGTATTTTAAATAATTTTCCTTGCTATGTAATAGCCATAAGCGTCCATATGGGGCGTCCGGCACATTGAATTCAAATATGCCATTTTTTACAATAGCACTGTCCACTTTGTGACTGAGTACCCATTTACGTTCTATCTTGTGATCTGGATGAGTCAACAGATAAACTGTTGACCCATCTTTTAAACCTGCAATCTTCCCTTTTATCGTGTGTGCACTTGCGCTTAGGCTAAAAAGGAGAGAGCAAAGAATAACTAAATATTTCATTTTCCTGTAAGAATTAAAATTTTACTTCCGGGGAGCAATTCCCGTAATACGACCGAATTTGTCGTAGCAATTAACATACTGATTGGGAGCGATTCCTCCGGTTCCACTATACTGTACTGGAAGTGTATACACTCTCCCTTCGTTCCCGTCCCAAGTGGCTACACAAAGTACATTGTTTTTTGAACTACGCCAGACAGGAGTTGCTTCTCCGGTAGCGGGATCCATGTTTTCACTCCAAGTGGTGTAACCGCTTCCCCGGTATACTAGGATATGAGTAATTTGTTCCGTTGAAGCGAGTTTGTCGTAAGAAATCTGTCGCTCCGGTTTTTCTTTGACCAGGGGAACGGCATAAAGAATATTGTCCACGCTATAGAAAAATTCGTCATTATTTGAAAAAGCGTAACAGGGACTTTTTTCTATGTCCGGACAGTTACTCAAGTCATACATGTTTACTCCTACAAAGTTAATCTCGTCCTTGTCCCAGTCATAAGTGCAATCCAGAACATAAATATAGTAACCACCGTCCTTTTTCATTAACCATTTGGTTCTTTCATAACCGGTTGTCGTTTCCGCATAGATACATTCACAATTCTGCATATCCTTGGGATTAAATTTTTCGGAGATAGTATTTCCTAGATCTGAGATATCTCCAGTAGAGGAGGGTTTATAAACAAATTTGTTAGCATTTTGATCCCAAAATATAACATCAGCCCAGTTCAATTCAGCAGCACATGTTGTAGCTAAATTGTATCTAGTTTCAGGGTAATATGAGTATTTGGAACCTCGGATCGGATCATAATACTGTAACTGATTATTATTAATAAGAATACTTTTTGACCAACATGTTATGACTAGTTGAGGGTTAAAAACCGGAGGCGTGTAAAAGAAACATTCTAAATCTTGATCTATTACTTTCATTGTCACGGGATCCATTCTGACTAATGATTTACCTTCGGCGAGGGCTATTATGGCAGAGTGTTCATTTTTGGAAATGTAGGCTAGAGAATTGACTTTCCCTTCTACCAATGTGTTGTTATGTTTACTAAAGATATTGTGATAAGTAATATCTGCACTATAATCTTTTAGACTTGTGTTAAACGTGCGTGACATGATCAAGGAAATATCAGAGTTTATCCCGTCGATACTTTCGGCAACTAACAAGCCGCTTCCATAAGTACTCAAAACTTTTACCTCCCAAATCAAATTCTTTTTTGTATTGCTGGCTTTATGAGTAACTTGGAGTGTTAATGTATAATGCGAGTAGCCGTCATTAGTTGGTGCAGATTCTATAAATGTTTTTAGTATCCGTTCATTAGAAATGATTTGTTTCGTTGTATCGGTACCGGTAGAAAGTAAGGATAAACTCCATTCATAACTATAATCCTCAAATTCGTTTTCTGTCAAAGGGATACTATCCCTTCCCTGCATTTTACACAATCGGGGTTCATATGTAAATTCTTCACCTAATGAAGCTGTTAAATATTGTTCTTCGCCTTGCCGATCACTAACAATTGTAGGAAAATCGAACTGTGGAAGGGTACTTTTATCATCATAGCAGGCATATAACAAGCATATTGCCAGTACTGCATATAGTATATTTTTCATCATTTTTCAGATTAATTTTGGTAATATTTTCCAATAACGACTTCTTTACCTTTGGCCGTACCGTCATCATGTAAAAGGGGCGTTTGTTCCCGTTCGTTTCTAGCTTTTAATTCTTGTTTCAAGTTTGCAATAAAAGCTTCGGTATAAGCGGTACTCCACATTTCATCATTGTTGTACCCGGGAATAGCCGAACGTATCGGAAATTCTGTCTCTCCTGTCACTTCGATGATGAATTGGTAATAAGCCGTACTGTAATTGCCTAACCGGTAACGTTCGATCCAGCTATCCCAACTGGCAGGTCTTACCAATTCGTTCGTAAGATAAAGGAAACAATTTTTTTTAGTATCAACTCCCGGGATGAAGTCTTTACCTTGTGCGATCTCAAAATATATTCGAACATCTTGAAAATCATCACCCACTTCATTTTTAACCTCAACTCTCAAATTTCCTGTATATTCACCGGGTTCTAGAACTGCATCCAATATACGGTATTCTTTAGAAGTTGCAGTCGTGCTATCAGCTATGACTGAAAACTCGGCATTTCTTTCCCAATTTTCCGGATAGCCTACCAAATCAAAAGGAATATTAATCGTGTCTATGGTTTGGGAACTTTGTTTGAAAGAGTATGCGTATGAGTTTCCTTTAAATTCTATTGCGGCTCTGTTGCGGTTGTACCTCATCACATCTTCTTTGTCACAAGCCGTCCAAAGAAATGAGAATAATGTACAGCTCAGTATATAAAATAATTTCCTGTCCATAAAAGTCTTTTTTATCATTTTGTTATTGTCTTTGACCAAGTTCATTTTCAATGTCCGGATAGGGTAGTTGATATTGTATATCGGTCATTGTATCGTATTGAATACCCGGAAAGGTTTGTAAGCCTAATCTTTTGTAGCAGAAAAATAATTGTCCTTCTTGAGTAAATTCCCTTCGATAATCTTGAATAATTTCTTGTTGTAAGTCTTCTACTGAAATATCTTCGGGCAAGAAAGCACTGGCGGGAATGTTTCTTTTGTTTTTCAAGAAATTCATATACTCCACGGCTTGTTTTTTGTTACTTCCTTTCAGGCATTCTGCTGCAATCAGGTAAGCTTCGGATATCCGCATCAACGGTAAATAATTCGTGTACAAAGTTCCTTCTGTTTTTCGAATCTTTATCGTTAAAAAATTATCTCCGGTTATTTGCCATTGTTTCCGGAATCTTAGATCGGAAGTGGATAAGGAAGTAAATAATTCCTCGACAAATTGTCCTGATTGTATCAAGCGATCATTATTATAATTACCATTTACATTTTCAGAATATGCATTTTCAATATATTTTTCCAGTTTTTGTACATCTAGAGCGAAAAGAAGTTCCCCCTTGAATACATAGTCTCGACTTTCTCCTTCACTGGAAACATGACTGCTTTCCGTGGCCCATTGTTTTTTCCCTTGTGCAACATATTGCTCGTAAGATTCAATGAGGTCCTCTGCATTTTCTAATGCTTTTTCTTGATTACCTTCCCACAGATATACTCGTGCATTTAAAAGTAATACTGCAGGATAGGAGAGGCGTGTTTCTCTTCCTTTAGAGGAGGTGCCTTTAAAGAAAATATCATCTGTTACGTTTTCATAATCTTCAGGACGTTCTTCCGTGCCCGTGTAAAGAGGATCACTTTTTAAATAAGAAAGAGCATCGTTTAAATCCTGATGTAATTGTTGTAAAGTTGCCTCATAGGTTTGTTGACCGGTAATCTCTTTCGAATATTCCGTCACGTAAGGAATGCAAGGTTCGGCCAAAATCTCTCGGCGATCGGTGAGATTCCCTTTTGCGAACAAGCGTATCAAGTCAAAATGACACATTGCTCGAATTGCCAGGGCTTCCCCTTTTATGACATTGTAAAGGGTTGGATTTAGGATGTTCCCTTTTTCTTCTAATGATTCCAATAATAGATTTGCTTCTGAGATGATATTATACTCTTTAGCCCACACGGCATCGATGAAATTTTTCGAAGTATTGTGTTCGAAGTTGTATTTTTGTAATTCAATATAGGAACTATTTCCTCCATCGTATTGTCCGGCCATAAACTCAATTGCCTGCCAAGATAAATTAGCTCCATAAACGTCCTTTGAAGTCATGTTGATATATAATCCCGTCAAGGCATCTTTAAAACCGGCTTCCGTGTCAAATAACTTATCTGCTTTTATTTCTGATTTAGGATTGACATCCAACCATTTTTCGCAGGAAGTAGTACATAGAAGTGTCAAACCGAGGATACCATATAATACTGTTCTTTTCATAATCGATCTATTTAAAATTCTACTGCTAACGAGAATGACATTGTCCGTGCAAAAGGATAAGAAGTTCCCCGTTCCATTTTTATTGTCGATATCGTACAAACATCATTCATGTTGAATGCTAACTTTAGACGACTGATTCCGGCTTTGTCCAGCCATACTCTGTCTCGCCAGTCATACCATGCACTGATGGAAGAAATTGTTATTTCGTTTTTGCGTTGTACGAAACGAGAGGTCGGTTCTGTTTTAGGGGCTGCTATGTAATTGC
Organism: Butyricimonas virosa; assembly: GCA_020743075.1. Taxonomy (GTDB): domain Bacteria; phylum Bacteroidota; class Bacteroidia; order Bacteroidales; family Marinifilaceae; genus Butyricimonas; species Butyricimonas virosa_A. The sequence continues at coordinate 29,642 of DYVS01000104.1, forward strand.
CATTAACATCGTTATAAGGTTGCAAAGTTTTGAATGGGGCATTTTTGTTATTTTCCGACCATCGACCATATAAAATGCGTTTGTCGACATTTTGATTCAGATCGGCGTTTTCTACTTTATCAACCAATGTTTGGTTATAGTAATCCCCTCCGGCAGTAAATCGAGAGATTACGCTCAGGCCAAAGCCTTTGTACTCACCATTGAAACCGAAATTCCCTCTGAATTTTTCCTGACTGTTTCCCACGATTTGTTGATCGCTGGCCTGCCAGGTATAAGTGGTCGTTCCATCTTGTCGTACGTATATTTCTCGACCATTGGCGGGATTAATTCCCAAAGAAGGAACTGCCCAAATAGAATTCAATGATCCGCCTTCAACGTAACGCAAGACAGGTTTTGAACGTCCTCCATCCTCTTTGGTACTTACCAATTCGTCTTGACGTTCATTAAAGGCTCGCATGGCATCAGAGAGTTTCATGATTTTATTTTTATTCGTTGTCAAAGAACCGGTTAGGTTTAAGAAACCATTGCTATTAGAGAAAATATTGTAGGTTAAGGCAATGTCAAAACCGATGTTTTTCACTTTCCCGATATTTTCTTTCACGGAACTGAAACCGACAGAAGTGGGAAGAGAAAGATCTACAATTAAATTGTCTGTGATGGATTCGTAATAATCAAGAGTTAGGGAGAATTTCCACAGACGGGCATCTATACCGGCATTGTAATCCATTTTTTCCTGCCATTTTAGATTGTCATTGGCTAATCGCATGACGTAAGCTCCTAACATACCGGAGTAAGACACATCGGTATAGTATTTATAAGTTGCTATTGCTTGATAACTCTCAAAAGATTGACTACCACTTGTCCCGATGGACCCTCTGATTTTTAATTGCTTTACCCAATCCAATCCCTGCATGAATTTTTCATTGTGTACATTCCAACCGATACCGGCGCTCCAGAATAATCCCCAACGATTGTCTGCTCCGAATTGAGAAGAGGCATTTTCACGTATCGTTAGATCTGCCAGAAATCGATCATCGTAAGTATATCCTAATACACCGGTGAAACCGATATCTCTTGTTATGCTTTCACTACCATAAGGGGTTTTGTTTTCAGCGTATTGTAATGCAAAGGTGATATCATCCATCCGGTCGGAAGGGAAACCTTCGGCATAATGTACAACTTCATTGTTTTTCTTTTCGCTTACTGAAAAAGCAAAATTCGCCATCAACAAATGTTTGTCAAATGTCTTTGAATATTGTAAAGTTAAATCCCCGTTTAAATTAGTATACTTCCCGTTATTTTCTTGATAAGAACCTCTACGTAGGAACCTGTCATCCGTCCAGTCTGAAAACTTGGTATGATTGGCCGGGTAAAAAATATCTCCGGTACTCCTTTGGGTTGTAATACCTATTCTTCCGACAGCTTTTAGTCCATCCAGTATGTTATATTCCGTGTAAAAATTGTTTGTAAACTCAAGGTAACCGGAAGTTCGTTTGGTATTTAGCGTTGCGTTATACATTGGATTGTTGTTGTCCTTGGTAATCTCACCTAATCCATCATATGGAGAAAAATAAGGATTCATGGCGGCGTATTCACTAAAATCACCATAAGGAGAGTCGTCAGAACGGTTAGAGGTAATACTCATGATATTCCGGAAAAGGAATTTAGAATTCAAACGGTAAGCCAGATTAACATCACCGGCGATAACTTCCCGGTAAGACCCTTTCATTACACCGTTTACTTTATTGTAAGAGACATCTACTATCGCGGTCAGGTTCTGATTCCCCATTTCAAAAGATAGGGCATGTTTGGTACCGATTCCGGTACGTAAAGGCTTTGATAACCAATCGGTGTCTAATCCTTCTAGAGCGGATTTCATCCTTTCGTTATACAGATCCTGTAATTTTTGATAAGAGGGGAGATAATCGCTTTCGTATATTCCGGCAATTCTTTCTATTTCCAGTTTTTCCAAAGCGTTGGCCAAATTGTAACTACTTAAATCTGGCATTGTAATATCGACACTTCCTTTATAATTCACTCGGAACTCACCTCCTATGGGGCGTTTGGTTTCGACAACGACAACACCGTTTGCCGCTTTAGAACCGTAAATGGCTTTGGCTGCGGCATCTTTAAGGATTGTGACACTTTGGATCCGATTCATGTCTAAGTCGAAAATTTTCGTGGCACTAGCCTCGAAACCGTCTAAAATAAACAGGGGTTGATTAGGATCATCTTGATAATTGCTTCTCAAATCCGTATTACTTTCTACTGGGAATGTGGAAGTCCCCCGTAATTGCATGTTGGGTAATTTGTTGGGATCAGAACCGAATTCCAGATTGTCCATGATGTTTAGCGATGGATCAAGGTTTCTTAGACTTTGAAAGAGATTCCCGTTTCCAACTCGTTCCAGCTCTTTAGCCGTGATAGTTTTGGCTGACCCGGTAAAACTTTCGGCTTTGCGGGTAAACATTCCGGTGACAACGACTTCTTCCATGGCTTTGACATCAGGCTTCAATGTAATAAGTAATTGATCGGTTGGCTGTGTAATTTGGTGTTTTTGCGGCTGCATCCCTAAAAAGGATATCTGTAAGATTTCGCCGGCAGGAACTTCCAGTTGAAATTCTCCATTTATATCAGAGGTCGTTCCCATACTTGTCCCTTCAATTAGAATGGTGGCACCAATTATAGTTTCTCCGCTTTCATCGGTGATTTTACCTTTTACACGACACTTCTTTTCTTGGCTTTGCGTATTTTTTTTGACAATGGCAATCGTTTTGCCGTTGATTTCATAGGTGTATGGCGTCTGTTCAAACAGTTTGTTCAAACAGGCTTCCAGTGTGGTGTTGACTAAATTTATACTTTTTCGAATTTTACCGAGTTCCTCTTGCTCGAACATAAAGCTATATCCGGTTTTCCGTTGTATTTCATAAAGGATGTCCTTGATCGTTGAATTATTTAAATTGACGGAAAAGGTTGAGTCTTGTTGAAGAGGCTGTTTTTGGTTCGGAATAATCTGATCTGCATTTACCCTACCGGAATAACCTAAGAGTAACGTGAGAAAAATTGCCGTGAAAAATGCCATTGAAAATTTATTGATTTTTATTTGGCAGTGTACTGCATTATTCATAATTTTAACTGATTAATATTAAGACATTTTCTGTCATCCGACGCCAATCTGTGATGGCAGAACAAAACAAGAATATTAGTTAGAGAGAGGGTATCCCTGGGATGCTCTCTTCTGCTTTCTTTTTAGAATCTATCTTGTGATGAGGTACCTCCTTTCTATTAAATGAAATTTTATTTTTGCTGTTGTTTGAATCATGGCTAATACTTCCTGAAGAGGAGTATCTTTATTAATGGAAGCCGAGATCCTGATATTTTTCAGGTTATTATCAGAGAATTCGAAATCTGAACCATACCATCGGTTTAGATCTTGGATCAGTAACTCGAGGGGATCATTGTCATATCTTAAAAAACCGGTTGTCCAGGCAATGTATTTTTGAATGTCTACCTCCACGATCTCCTGTTCCCCGGTCAATAAATTGAGGCGACTGAGTTGGTTGGGCTTTAAAATTTTTTCTTGATGAGAGGAATCTTGGATTGAAATTCCAATTTTTCCTTCAACCAATACGGTCTCTATATTAGTATCTTGATAAGCATTTATATTGAATTGAGTTCCGTATACTCGAATGGAGGCTTGACGGATTTCGACCGTGAAGGGACGTCCGTCATGTTTGATTTCAAAGTAAGCCTCTCCACTTAAGCGTACTTTTCGTTCGTGAGAAGGAAAACTATTGGGATATTCCAAACGGCTTCCGGCATTTAGCCGGATGATCGAACCGTCACATAAAGTAACTTGATAATTACATTGATTGGGAATAATCAGTTGGTTGAATCTTTCTTCCTCGATATTATTGGCTTGAGATTGATAAGTATATTTAATTTCTTCAGTACTTTTATAGGCGATATTTAAATGATGAGTTGTATCGGTTGTGATTTTTGAAAGATCATGATATTCACCGTCAGGAGTGATGATCATGGGGGAAGATATTGTAGGGATAATGGATACTAATGCTTGGGATTCTTCTTGTTGCGATAATTTGTGGAATAAAAGGCCAAAACTAATAAGAAGTATGATTGTGGCGGCGATACTGCTGATACGGATAAATAACCGGTGTCGCTGGTAATTTCGGATTTTTGTGCGGAGAGCCAAAATGGCCATTTCCTTGTCTTGCTGACGATATAATTCTACTTTCTTTGCCAATTCAGAACCATCCATTAATAGCTGGATGGTTTCCACGGCAATGTTATTATGTTCTAGCCATTCTTTCAGTTCGCCGATATCTTGAAGTTGATGTTGCTGCATAATATCGCAAAGCTGACGTGCAATAGTTAGACTGCGTGTATATTCTTTTGTCTCTTTCATGTCTTATCTTTTTCTTCTAACACGGTTTTAAAGCTGATTTTTGCTACCCGTAAAAGAAAAAAAGATAAAATTTAACATTTAGGAATGTCCTTTAATTGTTTCTGCTGTTGTAATGGGCTAAAAATGAGATGTATAGTATGAATGAAAATAATTCTCGTTTCATGAGTTTTTTTAAAATCATGATGATTTCCTGACGTTGAGTATAGATTGTGCTTGGTGATTTACCTAATTTTTCAGCGATATCTTTGATATCCCAACCTTCTAAGTATAATTTTAATACTTTTGCGCACTCTTTCGGAAAGAGTTCCGGATGGTGGCTTAATTCCGAGATAACTTCTGTCTCAACGAGGTATGATGTAAATAGGTCCTCTTCGTTTTGTAATGTTTGTTCGTACTTATTTTTTACCTTTTGATGTGAATGATATTCTCGAAAACAATTCCGGATGCTCGTGTACATATAGGCTTTAATATGCTCCAAGGAATTGAATGATATGTGTTTTTCGATCCATAGTTTCATAAAAAGGTCTTGGAGCGTATCTTGGGGTACTAAGTCGGAATTATAGAAAAGTTTAATTGAAAAATAGAGTAAATCTTGATAAAGTAAACCATATATATGTTCAAAAGCAGATTCTTCCCGGCGGTTAAAACGTCGGATAAGTTCTTTTATTTCTACGGAATCTGGTATCTGCTTTTTCACCATGTGTTGTTTAAGACTATTTTCACCATACAATAATATGGTTTAATTTCCGATATCCCAATTTTTTAGAAAATAAATATATCTGTAAAATGAAAAGGGTTATCTAGGGATTAGTTATTACCTTTGCACTTGATTGGGATTAAAAAGTATGATATGAATATAAAATTACTAAGTCCGTCGTGCTGGACGGATTACGAATTGATAGATAGTGGAGCGTACGAAAAATTGGAACGCTTCGGACGTTACGTGATTGCTCGACCGGAGCCGCAAGCGATATGGAATAAATCGCTTTCCGATGCGGAATGGCAGCAACGGGCGGATGCGTATTTTAAAAAAGACAAGAAGAGCGAGGATCGGGGAGAGTGGATTTGTAAGCCTAAAATGCCGCAGCAATGGTTCGTGAATTACCGGTATGGAGATATGAGTATCCGGATGCGGTTGGGGTTGACCTCTTTTAAACATGTGGGGGTATTCCCGGAACAGGCCGAGAACTGGAATTTTATATCGGATCAGGTAAAACGAATCGGTTCGGGTGCGAAAGTGCTCAATTTATTTGCTTACACGGGAGGTGCTACTCTTGCAGCGAAGAGTGCGGGTGCGGATGTTACTCACGTGGATTCGGTGAAGCCTGTTGTTTCTTGGGCGAGAGAGAATATGGAGGCTTCCGGCTTGGACGGGGTACGCTGGATCGTGGATGACGCTCTAAAATTCGTGCAACGGGAAGTACGTCGGGGGAAAAAGTACAACGGGATTATTTTGGATCCTCCGGCTTATGGGCGTGGGGCGAATGGTGAAAAATGGGTATTGGAAGAAAATATTAACGAGTTGATCACTTTGTGCGGTCAATTATTGGAAGGTTCCAATAGTTTCCTCGTGCTTAATCTGTATTCCATGGGATTGTCGGCTTTATTGGCTCGTGGTATAGTGCGTCAGCTGGTGGGTAATTGTACCGGAGAACAATTCGGGGAACTGTATTTTATCGATTCTTACGAAAAATCACTACCTTTAGGAGTTTACTATCGATTGTGGCGATGAGAATTGCCTTTATCAAATTACGAGTTTACCTGTTCGAGTAAAATTCTTAGATAAGCTTGCTACTTGATCCTGTTATATCTGTATTTTGCGGAGATAGAATTTTGTGTGATTAGAATCTAAAATCATAAATCTAAAATTTATATGTATTTGGTGATTTGTGCTGATTTCCTTATCTTTGCACCCTCAATGAAAAATATTAAATCTAAAAAATAAAATAAATGGCAACAACGGCTGATTTTAGAAATGGATTATGTATCGTTTTCAAAGACGATTTATACAGAATTGTACAGTTTCAACACGTGAAACCCGGTAAAGGTCCCGCTTTCGTGAGAACAAAAATGCAGAACATCAAAACCGGTCGTACTTTGGAAAATACGTTTACTTCGGGAGTGAAAATCGATGTAGTGCGGATCGAGAGACGTCCGTATCAATTCCTATACATGGAAGGAGAGGATTATATCATGATGCACACGGAAACTTTCGAGCAAATTCCTATCGCGAAAGATTTGATCAATGCACCCCAGTTCCTGAAAGAAGGTGATGCTGTTGAAATGGTAGTACATGCGGACACGGAAACCCCGTTATATGTTGAGTTGTTGCCAACTGTTGTTTTGGAAGTAACTTACACGGAGCCGGGATTAAAAGGTGATACCGCTTCTTCTACGGCATTGAAACCGGCAGAGGTAGAAACTGGAGCAAGAGTAATGGTTCCTCTTTTCATCAATACCGGAGAGAAAATCCGTATCAAAACAGAAGACGGTACTTACGTGGAACGTGTGAAAGAATAATTTAGATTTCAATTTCTCCTTGAGCTTCAACTTGGAGTTTTTGGATAACCTTTTCAGCGGAGTTTTGCTCCGCTTCTTTTTTTGATGCACCTATGCCTTGAGCCATGATGTCTTCACCGATGGAGATCGTACAGACGAATTTAGAGCGGCGGGCATTACTTTCAAGCGTTTCGATATTCAGGTCGATTTTTTGTTTTTGAGCCCATTCAATCAGACGACTCTTGTAGTTTTTGTCAACATGTACGAGATCCTCCAGGTTCACGTAGTGAGGGAAGATATAATTCTCGATAAATGCCTTCGTTTTATCGTATCCTTGGTCTAGGTAGATAGCTCCGGTAAAAGCCTCGAATACATCACCGTAAATATGTTTGTTTTTGGAAATATCCGATTTGGCAATTACTTCCTCGCTTAACCCCATTTTAATGGCAATGATATTCAATGATTCACGGCTCACGATCTTGGAGCGTAAGCGAGTCATGAATCCCTCATCTTTGTTGGGAAAGAACTTGTACAGGATTTCAGCGACAATAGCTCCCAATACGGCATCTCCTAAAAATTCAAGACGTTCGTAATTCAACACGGTTCCGCTTTTCGTGTATCTGGACGCCGATTTATGTAACAATGCTAGGGTGTATAAACCCTTGTTACCGGGAACAAATCCCCATTCCGAAATAGACAATCCATAAAACTTTTCCTTCCTGTGAAGGTAAAGTTTTATGGATTGAATTATTTTACTAATCACTTCCCCAAAATTTTAGTTAGTGATTACTTTTTGAATACAACGCAAGCATTGTGTCCTCCGAAACCGAAAGTGTTACTGATGGCTACATTGATTTCTTTCTCTTGAGCCTTATTGAACGTGAAATTCAGCTTGGGATCCAATTCCGGATCAAGGTTGCTGAAATTAATGGTAGGGGGTACAATGTTGTTTTTCACAGCCAGAACACAAGCGATTGCTTCCAAGGCACCGGCGGCACCTAATAAATGTCCTGTCATTGATTTGGTGGAACTGATGTTCAGTTCATAAGCGTGTTCACCAAATGCTCTCTGAATGGCCTTAGGTTCTGCCACATCTCCCAGTCCGGTAGACGTTCCGTGAACGTTGATATAATCAACATCTTTCGGGCTTAGTCCGGCATCTTCCAATGCGAGTAACATAACATCGGCTGCACCTTCTCCTTCTGGGTCCGGGGCTGTCATGTGGTAAGCATCGCAATTGGCTCCGCCTCCCGCAAGTTCTGCGTAGATGTGAGCACCTCTTTTTACTGCATGTTCGTACTCTTCCACGACTAAGCAAGCACCGCCTTCGCCGATAACAAATCCGTCACGATCAGCGTCGAAAGGACGCGATGCTGTTTTCGGGTCATCATTACGAGTGGATAAAGCTTTCATGGAATTGAAACCACCTACACCCGGGGGGGTAATGGCTGCTTCAGATCCACCGGCAAGTATCACGTCTGCTTTTCCTAATCGGATCAGATTTAATGCATCTACTAACGAGTGTGCAGATGAAGCACAGGCTGAAACCGTCGTGTAGTTTGGACCCTTTAGTCCTTCTTCTATGGCGATCATGGCTCCACCCATGTTGGCAATCATCTTGGGTATAAAGAACGGGTTGAATCTGGGAGTTCCGTCTCCTAATGCAAAAGTTTTGCATTCTTCGTAGAACGTATCCAAACCACCGATACCTGCACCCCAGATTACACCGATTCTCTTTCTGTCCTCTTGCGAGAAATCGAGTCCGGCATCTTTTACGGCCTCCCTGGAACAAATCAGGGCAAATTGGCTGTAAAGATCCATTTTACGGACTTCTTTCTTGTCGAAATATTCCGTGGGCTCGTAGTTTTTAACTTCGCAAGCGAATTGCGTGCGAAATTTAGATGCATCAAAACGAGTAATAGGACCGGCGCCACTGACGCCACCTTTCAAGTTCTCCCAAAATTCGGCCACGTTATGACCTAAGGGATTAATAGTTCCAAGACCAGTTATTACTACTCGTTTGAAATTCATAGATAAAATATTAAATTATTGAGCGTTAGCTTCAACGTATGCAATAGCATCGCCCACGGTAGCGATTTTCTCTGCTTGATCGTCCGGAATAGTGATGTTGAATTCTTTTTCCAATTCCATGATCAACTCTACCGTATCCAAAGAGTCAGCTCCTAAGTCGTTAGTAAACGTTGCTTCAGGTTTAACTTCACTTTCGTCAACTCCTAATTTATCAACAATGATAGCTTTAACTCTGTTTTGAATGTCAGACATAACTTTAAATTTTAATTAGACATTTTTTAAATTCACACTTGCGTCTACAAGAGACGCGCATAACTCTCTAAGTTCGGGGGCAAAGTTAGAGAATTTATTTTTCCTAGAAAATTTTTTGGCATGAATAAAGTTTTCTTATCTTTATGCGTTTGATTTTTAATAGATTACAGGATGAAAAAAATTGCAATATTTGCCTCTGGTTCAGGTTCTAACGCTGAAAATATCATTAATTATTTTAAAAATGACGCCGAAAATGTCGTGAAAATCGTGTTTTGTAACAAGCCCGACGCTTATGTTTTGGAACGGGCAAAACGTTTAAACGTGCCGACATTTGTTTTCGGGCGGGAAGAGTTTTCTCATTCTGACTTGGTTTTGAACGAATTGAAACGTTTGGATATCGATTTGATCGTGCTGGCAGGCTTCCTGTGGAAGGTGCCGGATGTCATCATCGACGCTTATCAAAACCGGGTGATCAACATCCATCCGGCCCTGTTACCCTCTTACGGGGGCAAGGGTATGTACGGCATGAAAGTACACGAGGCGGTGATCGCTGCTGGGGAAAAGGAAAGTGGTATCACGATCCATTACGTGAATAATCATTATGACGAAGGGGCCACTATTTTTCAGGCTAAATGTGAAATTACTCCGGGGGACACGCCGGAAACTTTGGCAACCAAAGTGCATACCTTGGAATACGAGCATTTTCCCCGTGTGATCAAGAATGTCCTAGATAATTTATGATTTTAGATTTTATGATTTTAGATTGAAAGCCCTGTGAGTCATTTTCAATTCTCAATTACTATGAGGAAGTTTATTCTTTTATTAGGCGTGTTGTTGACCGGCTTATGTGTACAGGCCGGGGAAGCAAGGTTGTTAAGGTTCCCGCATAGCGTGGGGGACAAGTTGGTATTTTCGTATGCTGGGGATCTTTATTTGGTCTCAGCCGGGGGAGGAACGGCTCGTCGGTTGACCTCGCACGTGGGATACGAGATGTTTCCTCGTATTTCCCCGGATGGAAAATATATCGCTTTCACCGGGCAATATGACGGTAACACGGAAGTATTTGTTATTCCCGTGGAGGGTGGTGAACCTCGACGCTTGACTTACACGGCCACGCTGAAAAGGGATGATCTGGGAGATCGCATGGGACCGAACAACGTGGTGATCGGGTGGACCCCGGATAGTAAACGGGTTCTTTATCGTTCCCGGAGATATACCTTTAATGATTTCACCGGGCAACTGTTCACGGTTCCGGTAGAGGGTGGGATGTCCGAGGAAATACCTTTAAAGAATGGTGGTTTCGCCTCTTATTCTCCGGATGGAAAGAAATTAGCTTATAATTACATCTTCCGAGAATTCCGGGCGTGGAAACGTTATCAAGGTGGTATGGCGGATGATATTCGGGTGTTTGATCTCAACACGAAGAAATCCGAACGGATTACCGACAACGTGCGTCAGGACGTGTTCCCGATGTGGTCTCCGGACGGGAATACTATATATTATATCTCCGATCGGGGCGACATCATGAATCTTTATGCCTACGACGTGAACACGAAAGAGGATAAGCAACTGACGTCTTATAAAGAATACGATATAAAATTCCCTGCGATCGGTGACAAGTTAATCGTGTACGAGCAAGGGGGGTATATTTACGGGTACGACTTGCAAAGTGGAAAAGAATCTAAGATCACGATAAACATTGATAATGATCAGGTTTATTCTCGTCCGACGTTGACTGATGTTAGCGGCCAGATTTCGAGTATTGCGGTTGCTCCCGGAGGAGAGAGGGTAGTTGTGGCTGCCCGTGGAGATATTTTCTCTTTGCCCGTGAAAGAGGGTATTACCTATAACTTAACCAATTCTTCCGATGCTAACGATATGCAGGCAGGTTGGTCACCGGATGGAAAATACATCAGTTACGTTTCCGACAAGGACGGGGAATTCAATATTTATCTTCGGGACGTGGTGACGGGAAAAGAACGGAAGTTGATCAAGAATCTGAAAAGTTATATCTTCAATTATAAATGGTCCCCGGATTCCAAGAAAATTCTCTGGAGCGAAAAAGGGAACACGTTGAATATATCTGACGTGGAAAGTGGGAGCCGGAAGATCGTGGAAAAATCGGGTATCCGTTCCATGACCTCCTACAACTGGTCTCCTGATAGCAAATACATCACGTACGTTCGTCCGGAAACGACGATGGATAACATCATCGTGTATCATGTTGAAAGTGGCGAGAAACACCAAGTTACCGATGGGTGGTTCGGCTCTAGTTCGCCGAACTTCAGCGAGGACGGGAAATACCTCGTGTTTGTTTCAGCCCGCACGTTCTCCCCGACGTATGGACGGACGGAATGGAATCACGTGTATAATGATATGAATAAGGTGTACATCCTGCCTTTGGCAAAAGATGCCCCGGTATTGTTCGCCCCGAAAAATGATGTAGTCCGGGTGGAGACTACCGTGAAAGAGAAAGATAAGAAGAATGAGAGCGAGGATAAAAATATCGTGTATGATTTCACGAACTTGGAAAATCGCCTTGTCGAGTTACCCGTGTTGGCATCGAATTATTATGGCAACGTGCATATGCTGGGGAATCGGGTATATTATAATCGGGGTGGTCGCACGTTGATTTATGACTTGAATGGGAAGAAAGAGACTGACACGGGGGGTAACATCGAGTTTGCTCCCGGTTATAAAAAGGCTATCGTTTCTTCGGGTTCTGCGTTTCAGGTGGAGGATCTTCCGGTACTTTCCGCTAGCGTGACTTCTCCCGTTTCTACCAAAGGCGTGAAACGGGTCATTGATTATCACCAAGAATGGATGCAGATCTATAACGAAAGTTGGCGGCAGATGCGTGATTTCTTCTATGCCAAGAATATGCATGGCGTGGACTGGGATCACGTGTACGAGAAATATAAAGTGTTGGTGCCTTACGTGAATCATCGTACGGATTTGACTTATATTATCGGGGAGATGATTGCGGAATTAAGTGTCGGACATGCATACTCCATTAACGGACGGGTTCCAATGCCGGAGAGAATTGATATGGGTTTGCTGGGTGCTAAATTCATGAAAGATAAATCCGGTTATTTTAAAGTGACCGAGGTGATCGAGGGTGCCAACTGGGACGTTTCTACCCGTTCGCCTTTGACCATGCCGGGTGTGGAGGTGAAAGCGGGTGACTATATTCTGGCCATCAACGGGAAATCGTTGAAAGAGGTGGATAACCTGTTCTCCGAGTTGATCGATATGGCAGGCAAGACGGTTGAATTGACGGTGAACACGACCCCGGTTGAGAAGGGATCCCGTAACGTGTTGGTTGTTCCGTTGGCTGACGAATCAAAATTGTATTATTATAATTGGGTGCAGAATAATATCCGTAAGGTAAACGAGGCCACGAACGGGGAGGTAGGTTATATTCATATCCCGGATATGGGTGTTGACGGTTTGAACGAGTTCGTGAAACATTATTACCCGCAGTTGAATAAAAAAGCTTTGATCATTGATGATCGGGGAAATGGTGGTGGAAACGTATCCCCGATGATTACCGAACGTTTGATGCGTACACCGACTTTCTACACGATGCACACGAACCAAACCGCCGGGTCGGTAAATCCGGTGGGTACGTTTTTGGGGCCGAAGGTGTTGCTGGTGAACGAGTATTCCGCTTCTGACGGGGATCTTTTCCCGTATCGGTTCAAGTATAATCACTTGGGAACGATTATCGGTCGTCGCACGTGGGGAGGTGTTGTGGGATATAGTGGTTCCATCCGGGTTGTTGATGGCGGTTCTATCGTGACACCTTCATACGCACCGTTTGCGGCAGATGGTAGCGAATTTATTATCGAGGGAACGGGTGTCGCTCCTCACGTTGATATTGAAAATGATCCTTATCTTGAATATAATGGCGAAGATCAACAGTTGAATAAGGCAATTCAAGTCATATTGGAAAAGCTAAAAATCGAAAGGAAAGAAGCCCCAGCCATTCCGGCATTTCCGAATAAATCGGTAAAGTAAATGAAATAGGATAAATTCTTTTAAAATAACATGGTGTTTTTTGCATGATTAAATTAGTATTCATGTAAAAGATATCATGTTATTTATTGTAGTTGTTGAAGGGTATGAACAAGGGTTTTGTAATCTAGGCGTGAGATTTAAGGTTTTTTAATTTAAATGAAAAAGAATCATTCCTATTTTTGTCAATATAACCATAACTAAAAAGTCTTTTTGTTTTGTAAATAAAATAGAGGTAAAAAGTATTTAATGAAATCGGATCGGACATCGCAGGAAATATTATTACGTCAACTGAATGAGGGGGATGAGGCGGCATTTGAATATGTCTTCCGAGAATATTATGCTTCTTTGTGTTTTTTTGCAAACAAATTCCTGCGAGATCGAGAAGCGGCAAAAGATGTCGTGCAGGAAGTATTTCTCCATTTTTTTGAAAAAAAGCAATATTATTTTCCTAATTGGATAGCTTTAAAATCTTTTTTATATGGTTGTGTGCAGCGCAAGACGTTGAGCTATTGGGAAAAAATGAACAATCGGGCAAGGATTCAGAGAGAAATGGAACGGCAAGAATATCAAGAGAATGAATATTTTTTGCGTCAAGTGGAATCCGAAATGTTTGAAGAGATTTTTGCTGCTATAGAAAAATTACCAACGGAATGTCGACGGATTTTTAAAATGAGTTATATCGATCATTTGGATATTCAAGAAATTACTAGGCAGTTGAATATCTCTCAAGCAACCGTAAAAACACAACGTCAGCGTGCTAAAAAGTTTTTGCGTGAGCGTTTGCAGGATCTTTATCCTATACTTGCAATTTTGTTTTACTGAAAAAAAATAAACTTCTTGTCATCCTTTTTTAATTTCTACCGGATTAAGTAGAAAAAAATGTAAAAATGGATTCAAGCAAACATACATTTCAGGAAATTGCTCATTTGATATTGCTAAGTCGGTATGGTAAAGCTGAAAAATGGCAAATACTAGAATTGGAGGAATGGTTAAAGAAGAGTGAGGAAAATAGGAATTTTTATGATAAGGTCTTATCTCGTTCTTACTTGGAAGAGGGATTGGAAGAGTATATTCAATATGATGCGGATGATGCTTGGAAACAATTGAAGACAAAGATGCATCCTCGAAAAAGACGATTTCTCGTGCGAGTCTTTCCTTATGTAGCAATACTTGTTGTTATTATAGGATTAGTGTTTTTGTGGCAGACTCAAGATTCCGAGCCTATACAACGGGAGCGTGTGATGACGGCAATACTTCCAGGTTCTTCCAAAGCTCAATTGGTATTGTCTAATGGTCGGCAAATAGAACTAGAGGCAAAAAACGATAGATTGTGTCGTCGGGTAGAAGGAGAGAATTTCGAGAATACCGGGGAACTATTGGATTATCGTCGGCAAGGATCTACTGAAAATACCGTGCAGATTCACACGTTGCGTATACCGCGAGGGGGAGAATATCAGATCATCTTATCAGATAGTACCCGGGTATGGGTAAATGCCGATTCCGAATTGCAATATCCCGATCATTTCATGGGAGATAAACGGAAAGTTGTGTTAAAGGGAGAGGCCTACTTCGAAGTCGCTAAAGATACTTCGCGTCCTTTTTATGTAGAGGTCGGTGATATGAATGTGAAAGTTTTAGGAACTTCCTTTAACATATCTGCTTATCCTAATTCTAAGCGCCAAACAACACTGGTCGAGGGGTGTGTGACAATAAATTGGAATCAACAGCAAGTGATGCTTCACCCGGGACAACAAGCTACGGAAAATATCCGGGAATTACAGGTACGAGAGGTGAATGTTGCGAATTACGTGGGGTGGATTGATCGGCGTTTTGTTTTCAAAGATAAACTTTTGGGAGAAGTATTGGAAGATTTGGAACGTTGGTATGATGTGGAGATATTCGTAACGGATGATAAAATTCGTAACTTACATTTTACGGCAAATTTCCAAAAATATGAAAATATGGATAAGGTGTTGAAAATTATCGAATATGCGGCCTGCGTGAAATTTGAAATTAAAGATCGAACGCTTGTTGTTCGTTTGGATTGAATTGAATGAAAAACAGGAAAATGCTCTAACACTTTCCTGCTTAAAAATAGATAATGCCCTTTTGGCGAAGGGCAATTTTGATTAATTAAAACATTACAAATGTATGAAAAAAAGTCAAGAATTTGATGTTGGAAGAGATTTCGATGCGGTTCGAAAATTGTATTTAACGACAAAATTACTGCTTTGTTTTTTGATTGTTGGTCTTTCTGCGGTCCATGCGAATGTTTTCTCGCAGGACAAAATTACGATCTCCGTGCATGAATCTTCTTTGATTCAGGTGTTTGAAACGTTGAGTAAACAAACAGGGTATCATTTCGTGTATAGTCGCGAAATCCTGCAACGTGTCGGGAACGTGAGTGTGAACATGCAAAATCGGACATTTGCGGATGTTATGAAAGAGTGTTTGAAGAATACCGATTTATGGTATCAATTGGAGGATGATATGGTTGTTATATCCCCGAAATTCAAACGAGAATCCGCTCCTGAAAAGGAGAAATTTTTGACAGGAACAGTAAAAGACAAGGC
>DYVS01000105.1:0-3039 GCA_020743075.1 Butyricimonas virosa
ACAATGATAAGATAAGAGAGTATATGACAAGAATGACAATGAGTGCCGATGGTGGATTTCGATTGTCTGTTTTTGCTATAAATGAATTATTAGGAAAGCAACAATATATTACAGAAGAATCTCTACGTGAAGGTTTTGAATTCGTAAAAGCGAAGCAGGAAAAGGAAATAGAGGAAAGTGACTTTACAACGAATGAAGAGAAAGAAGTTGAAAAGAAACGGAGAGAGCTATTTCTTAAACTTTTGGAAGAGCAAGTTAAGCTATATCTTAAAAGTCAGCACAGATTACTGTGACGTACTAGATAAAAAAGAGAATAATATAAAATTTAAGTTTGTTTTTTATTAGTCCTAAAATTAGAAAACGTATTGAAAAATAAAAAAGTATTTATATATTTGCAGATATGATACTAAATAGGTAGGAGAGCCTATCTTAAAATATTGTGAGTTTGTCTAAATCTTGATCCTAAAATCGCTAAATTATTGTATACGAGATTGGCAAATATGTTCACGCAGATTGCGTGAGCTATTGCTGTTCGTATACGGGTGTTTAGCGATACCAAGGGTCAAATAGCATAGTTCACGCTTTTTTATTTGTGTTAATTGAGAAATTTTTATGATATACACTAACGACCTAAATGAAGATATGAAACAAAGAAATGAATTTATTCAACGTCAACTAACTCTTTTAATTTGACTTTAAGTCCTCGGCTTATTTTATAGAGAGTACGTATTGTTGGATTAGTATTACCAGATTCAAGTCTAGCAATATTAGCATTATCCATATTGGAAGCTGCTGCAAGTTCATCCAATGTCATTGGTTTAGAAAGCCTTATTTCTTTTATTCTTTTACCAATTTTTAAAATTAAGTCTCTATCGTCCATTTTATTCTATCATAAATGATAAAAACAAAGGAAAGGATATAAAACGGTTAATTCTCTATCATATATGATAGAGAAAGTAAAAGTGATTTACCAAATTAATGATTAAACTAGAAACAAACAAAATGAAAGAACCTCAAGAATTTATCCCTGATGAAGATCTGAAAAGATTCTTCCTAACTGAAACCCTATTTCTTAATCTATCAGAAAAGGTAGAACAACAAGAGTATAACAGGTTACGTGTGTTGTACAAGCTCCACAAAAATGTACACGACCTGTTATTTCATCTTTATCAATGTAATTTGAATACGCATTATTTAGAAGTTTGTGAAGTATTCGGATTTTATTTCGTTGAAAAAGAAGGAGAAAAGAAAAAGAAACACCACATGAGCGCACGTTTGTACGCCTACACTCGCTTTATCCAGCAAATCATGAAATCGAAAAGTGTGATTGCTGATTATTTATTATATAGTGCCGGGCAATTAGATGAATTGGAGCGAGTTGCTAGTATTTATTATCAAAAGGATATAGGGAAAGAAATAACAAGAGAGGAAATTTTTCCACGAAAGGGACAGGTGAAAAAATAAAACAGGGGGATATTCGCTGACTAGGAACCTTTGAATATCACCCCCTTGTATTAATCAATTATTAAAATTAACTAATGATCAAAGTTATGAAAAAAACTTATGACAGGAAAGCTTTTAAACGAAAGTTACAATCGAGAAAATTAACCGTGATCGTGATTATCCGTTTCGTCATGATCTTGCTTGCCGGGTATCCCTTGCTAGCAAGTGCGGGGGAGAGAAATACGCCCCGGGAGGAAAGTCACCGGGTAAAAGGAAAAGTGGTCGACCGGAAAGGTGTACCACTGCCCGGGGTGACAATCCGGCTGGATAGTACCACGGTAGGAAGCGTGACGGGACAAGACGGGACGTTTGTTCTCTTATTGCCGGAGAGAGAGGGGGTGCTTGTTTTCTCATTTATTGGCTACGAGACGGTACGGGTAAAATACAGCGGGGAAAACACCCCCTTGCTCGTGACGCTGAAAGAAAAAGTCTCTGCACTGGATGAAGTGACAGTGATTGCCTACGGCACGCAGAACAAGCGAGAGGTTGTGGGGGCCATGTCCACGGTAAAGGGGGAAGATCTTGAGGATATTCCCTCCCCCTCGCTGGCTAATTTGTTACAGGGACGGGTAGCCGGCATGAACGTGCTAAACACGACGGGAGCTCCCGGTGGAGGTGGGATTTCCGTGATTATACGGGGATTCAACAGCTTGTCAATTGAATCATCCCGACGGGGATCGGAACCTTTGTGGGTGATAGACGGGGTTCCCATGTTATCGTTCACTTCTCCCGTGACGGGAACGAACACGCTGGCGGATATTGATCCGAACGATATTGAAAGCGTGCAAGTACTGAAAGATGCGGCTTCTGCCGCAATCTACGGTTCACGGGCGGCTAACGGGGTGATTCTCGTGACAACGAAAAAAGGACGGTTGAACCAACGGGCCAAGGTAAGTGTGAACATGTCGAGGACATTTATTTTTGACCCGGCATTACCTGACATTACCGGGGGACACCGGGAACGCCTGCACCGATTGGAAGCTTTACGTGATTACCAGCAAGCTGCTTATAATGGGGAGACAAACACGTACGAGTATGTGGCGGGATACAAGGATTCTTATTTAAATCGCTTGCAGTATGATTACTTTTGGAATATGGGTGACGGGGCGAATGTGGCTCCTTATCAAGACAGCTTGAATAAATTCTATAACAATTCCACGAATCTGTTCGATTATTACTTTCGTACGGCGAAGGTGACGGATGCTAGCCTGCAGTTGAGCGGGGGAAGTGTCGGGATGACGTATAACGTGGGGATCGGGTATTACGATGAATCGGGCGTGTTGAGAAACACGGGATTCGGTAGGGTGAAGATTTTGGGAAATTTCTGCATGATCCCATTTCCCAAGCTAGAAGCTAATATGCGTTTTTACCTTGCTCGTGCAGAACGTAAAAGATCATCACGGGAGATAAACAGGTATGGTTTTACGACGGGGGCGGAATTGGAACAGATACCGGAGGAGTTGCTGAACACGTCGACCGTGTTGCCGGGACCGGGGAATGCCGCTTTTGACGAATTGGTCAAGCGGTTTGAAACGA
>DYVS01000106.1:0-22967 GCA_020743075.1 Butyricimonas virosa
ACTCGTAGATATTTCCATGCTTCTTACTGGTTAGGAATCCTTTTTTCTCCAAGTTTTTCACAATAGAAGCAACCGTCGTGTAAGGCGGCTTCGGTTCTTCCATCCGATTTAAAAAATCTTTTATCACGCCACTTTTCACCTGCCAAATGATCAACATTATCTCTTCTTCTTGATGTGTCAATTTTTCCATACGAACTATTTATTTACGATCTTTTCGCAAATCTACGAAAACTTCGTAATATTACAAACTTTTCGTAGGAAATATATTTATAACATTTTCCATCTACTCACGTATAGTATTCAAAAAAGGGAAATATGAAAAGAATTACATTCATCTTTTTGATTGGAATACTGTTCTATACAACAGGTCAAGCTCAGAATAAAAAAGAAATACGTTTCGAAAAAGAGTTTCAGAAAACGCTGGCCCTGGTAAATAGAGATCAATTCACCATTAAGTTCTACATTGCTACCCCTACCGTACAAACACTTTTCACGCCACCGGGAGCGGGTGCTAACATTGACATTAACCCACAAAACTGTTACTTAAGCATAAATGATTCTCTGGTAACGACACAACTTCCTTATTTTGGCAGAGCTACATGGACATCCAATTCACACTTAGATTCAATTTCTTTCAACACGGTATTATTCAGCCGCACGGTAAAAATTTACCAAGACGGAAAAAAGAAAGCTATCGCCTATCAAATAACCGTTCGCTCCAACCAAGATATTTGTTATTTGAACATAGATATTCAATATGACGGAACCTGCTATTTATATTTTAGCGACCGCAAGAGGGCTCCAATCAGTTATGTCGGGCAAATAACACCACAAGATACCACTATGCAAAAAAGATATAGGCCATCACCAAAGCAGCAATGATACCTGCAAAATCGGCAATCAAGCCACAAGGTATCGCATAACGTGTATTTTTAATTCCCACGGCACCAAAATACACGGCTATAATGTAAAAAGTCGTATCCGTGGCCCCTTGGAAAGTAGAAGCCAACCGTCCGGCAAAGGAATCCGCCCCAAACGTGTTCATAGTATCAATCATAAGGCCCCGAGCCCCACTTCCACTAAGCGGTTTCATTAATGCTGTCGGTAATGCCGGTATAAAATCAGCATCTAATCCACAAGCCAAACATAAACGTTCCAATCCACTCATCAACATATCCATCGCCCCTGCAGCACGAAATACCCCGACAGCAACAAGAATAGCCACTAAATAAGGAATGATTTTTACCGCAATGGAAAAACCCTCTTTTGCGCCATCAATAAACGCATCGTACACATTTATTTTACGCCAAGCCCCCATCGCAATGAAAGCAGTAATAATCGAAAAAAGAATAACGTTACTAGCTACCGTGGAAATCGTTGTGATCGTTTCCTTGTCCAACCCGGAAAAATACCAGATTAAACCACCTACGGCCAAGGTTCCCCCTATCAAATAAGCCATAACAACCCGGTTAAACAGGTTCAATCGCTGGTACACTGCCACCGCAATTAGATCCGCTAACGTGGACACGTAAGTAGCCAATAATATCGGAATAAATATATCTGCCGGATTCGCCGCTCCCATCTGTGCCCGGTACACCATGACCGAAACCGGGATAATCGTCAGACCGGAAGTATTCAACACCAAAAACATGATCTGTGCGTTGGAAGCCCGCTCTTTATGAGGGTTTACCTCCTGCATTTGTTGCATCGCTTTCAGTCCCACGGGAGTGGCAGCATTATCCAACCCGAGCATATTCGCCGCAATATTCATCATGATCGAACCGTATGCCGGACTATCTGGTGGCAATTCCGGGAACAACTTCCGGAAAAAAGGACTGATCAACCATGACATTACTTTCACGGCCCCTCCCCGTTCTCCAATTTTCATGATTCCCATCCACAAGGTCAATACTCCCGTTAAACCTAGCGAGATTTCAAACCCTGTTTTTGACATATCAAAGGTGGCCTTCACGATGGCAGAAAAAACTTCTGTATCACCCATGAAGATCAATTTACAAAGTGCCACGATAAATGCCGCACCAAAAAAGAAAATCCAGATATAATTGAGAACCATAAAATCAATTGAAAACGAAAAATTGAAAATTGAAAGTTGAAAAGAAATACTCACCTTTCATTTTCAATTTTCAATTCTCAACTTTCAATTATTTAATGCTTTGCTTTACACGCTTTTATCGTGTTTTGCAATAAAGTCACGATAGTCATCGGTCCCACACCACCGGGAACCGGAGTAATATATGAACATTTAGGAGCCACGTGATCATAATCCACGTCACCAACTAATTTCCAGCCATTCTTTGCCGTTTCCGAAGGAATACGGTGAATCCCAACATCCACGACAACAGCCCCTTCTTTCACCATATCTTCTTTCAAGAAGTATGGAACACCGATCGCCACAATCAAAATATCCGCTTGCAGAGTAATATCTTTCAAATTCGCTGTTCTACTATGGCATAATGTAACGGTACAATTAGCATTCTTGGCTTTCCGGGACATTAACACCGCCATTGGGGTTCCCACGATATTACTTCTTCCGACAACAACACAATGTTTACCTTCTGTTGGGATGTTATAACGGGTCAGCAATTCCACTATACCCGCCGGGGTAGCTGGTAAATAGGTCGGTAATCCTAACACCATTCGTCCCACATTACAAGGATGGAAACCATCCACATCCTTATCCGGATGAATACGGTTCAAAACTTTCTCTTCGGAAATATGTTTCGGGAGAGGCAACTGCACGATAAACCCATCCACATCGGGATCCTCGTTCAACTTATCAATGACTGCCAACAACTGCTCTTCAGTGATGTCATCACCATAACGCAATTCTGAACTTTTCATCCCTACCGCCTGACAGGCTTTCACTTTACTAGCAACGTATGTTTCGCTAGCCCCGTCATTTCCTACAAGTACTGCAACCAAATGCGGAATTTTTTTTCCTTCTGTCACGAAAGCAGCGATTTCATCTGCAAGTTCTTGCTTTACCTGTGCTGAAATTTTTTTACCGTCAATAATTTCCATCAAACTTATTAATTTATGATTTACGATTTATGATCTATGATTGATGAGATGCGAATCAGAATCGAAAATCATCAATCATAAATCTAAAATTCTTAGCGTCTCT
Source organism: Butyricimonas virosa (assembly GCA_020743075.1). Classification (GTDB taxonomy): domain Bacteria; phylum Bacteroidota; class Bacteroidia; order Bacteroidales; family Marinifilaceae; genus Butyricimonas; species Butyricimonas virosa_A. The sequence continues at coordinate 3,146 of DYVS01000106.1, forward strand.
TCATCGGGGCTTTCCCCATCATTTTGCCGCCTTTGGATAACATTCGCATCATCTTTTTAGATTCATCGAACTGTTTCAACAAACGGTTTACATCCTGAATAGTCGTGCCGCTACCGGATGCAATACGTTTACGGCGTGAACCATTGATTAGTTCCGGATTCTCCCGCTCTTCCGGAGTCATCGAGTAAATGATAGCCTCAACTCCTTTAAACGCATCATCATCAATATCCACATCTTTCAATGCTTTACCCACACCCGGAATCATGGAGGCCAGATCTTTAATGTTACCCATCTTCTTGATCTGCTGAATCTGACTCAAGAAGTCGTTAAAATTAAACTGATTCTTGGCGATCTTTTTCTGCAACTTCTTCGCCTCTTCCGCATCAAATTGCTCCTGAGCTTTTTCAACCAAAGAAACAATATCACCCATACCCAAGATACGGTCAGCCATACGTTCGGGATGGAACACATCAAGAGCCTCCAGTTTTTCACCCGTACCGACAAATTTAATCGGCTTACTTACCACGGTACGAATAGACAATGCCGCTCCACCACGAGTATCACCATCCAGCTTGGTCAGGATCACACCATCAAAGTTCAGACGATCGTTAAATTCCTTCGCCGTGTTCACGGCATCCTGTCCGGTCATGGCATCCACCACGAAAAGGGTCTCTTCCGGATCGATTGCTTTCTTGATGGCAGCAATTTCATTCATCATCTGCTCGTCAATAGCCAAACGCCCCGCAGTATCGACAATTACGACGTCTTTACCTGTAGCCCGGGCCTCTTTCACGGCATTCAAGGCTATTTTCACCGGATCATTATTTCCTTCCTCGCTATACACGGGTACTCCGATTTGCTCGCCAAGCACTTTTAATTGCTCGATTGCTGCCGGACGATAAACGTCACAAGCTACCAACAAAGGATGCTTTCCCCGTTTTGTCTTCAGCAAGTTAGCTAGTTTACCGGAAAATGTTGTTTTACCAGAACCTTGCAGACCCGACATCAAAATGACAGCCGGATTACCTTTTATATTAATATCAACATGGGTTCCTCCCATCAACTGGATCAATTCATCGTGAACAATCTTCACCATCATCTGACCCGGCTTCACGGCAGTCAGCACGTTCATTCCCAATGCCTTTTCCTTTACCGTGTTGGTAAACTCTTTTGCGATCTTATAGTTTACGTCGGCATCCAACAATGAACGTCTCACCTCTTTAAGCGTTTCTGCCACGTTGATCTCGGTGATCTTTCCCTGTCCTTTTAAAATCTTAAACGATTTTTCTAACCTCTCCGATAGATTCTCAAACATAATTTATCAATTGAAATTCGAAAATTGAAAATCAAAATGCACTCACATCTAATCCTCAAAATTCGATATTATAACTCTTAATTAATTCATTCCCCGCAAAATTAATAATTTTACCCGAAAACATACATTTTCACTTTTCAATTTTGCGACACTCTTCTTTTTACTATTTCCGACTGATATTCTTCAACACCACAAACGTTTTGTCTATTAATGAATTATCCACAACAACGGTAAACTCATTGGTGGAAGAAATAACCTCCGTCAAGTTGATTCCCTCCCAAGATAACTCCTTCATTATGCAATAATAAAAACCGGGTTGCAATATATTTCCTTTAGGAAGTTTCAGCGTAACGGACGACAAACCATTCTTTTTGAAAATACACTGTTCATCCTTAAAATGTTCATCCACCATTCCTTCCATGATTTCACTCACGACAAGGTTAGTCTCAAAAACCCCCTGTACCATCGTGTAGAAGACCTCGTCTCTTCGTGCAATGGATTTCAGCACCCGAATGTGGCAATCCATCAGAGTATTCGAATTTTTAAACGTATAATCACACAAGTTACTCCTCAGGATAATATCTCCCATATTATTCAGTAATTTGTTTAATTGCACCTGTTCTCGCACTTGTAAATAAGGTGCCAATCGATTCAACGCCATCACGATTGCACCTGCATTTACCGGCTTTCCCAATAATTTCTCCACTTCTTCCTGTATCTGTCGGGCCAAAGCCGAGATATTGATAATCCCTGCTGCCAAAGATTCCGACAAATAAGGCTTGTGCTTTACGATTCCTTCCACTGCCTGGGCTACACTTATCATGTTAATTGAAAATTGAAAGTTGAAAATTGAAAATTATTTCTCTCTGTATTAATATAATTCGATCCACTCGTAAGCATTTCCCACGTAATCCATGTAACGAATGAAATCCTCCGTTTTTATGGCTAACGAGGCGTGATTGTCATTCGGGTGGAATGATAATCTTTTCGCTTCTTGTAAATGTTTATCCAAAAATACATACACGTGGTGTTCCGTATCATTCAGCAAGCCAAAAGGACTAACCGAGCCGGGGCGTAATCCCAGATATTTTTCCATTCGAGCTTCAGAGGCAAAACTTAATTTACCCTGTTTCAGCATTTTTTCCATATCATGAATGGCCATATCATGATCACATTGAAGGATCACCAGATAATGGCGATTCCCTTTGTGATTCCTGAAAAACAAATTCTTACAATGCGTACTATCCAGATTTTTCCAATATTGTCTGGCAATCTCAATCGTCGGTGCAGCCGGATGTTCCGTATATTCAAACTCTATCTCCAGAGCTGCCAACGTTTCATATACTTTCTCCTGTCCTACCATGTATTAATTTTAAATTTAACAATTTTAGATTTAAAATTCCAGCCCCACAAACCAACGCTTTTGCAATCGTAAATCGTAATTAATAAATCGTAATTAATCCCATTAACTTTTAGTTTTTAGTCTTTAACTTTTACCTTTCAACCTCCCCTGCCACGTATCCATCTCCTCCAAGCGTTTATCCAATTTCGCCGTAAACTCGAAATTTTTAATTCCCCATTGTGGAGCAATTAAATATTCGAGGGGAGATTGATTCACGAAACGTTCCAAGTAAACATCGGGACGGATTCGCTCTATCACTTCCACGACAAAATCCAAATATTCATCCAATGTGTAAAGATGAAAGAGTGCCGGATTTTCCAGATACTGTTCTGCTAGACGAGTCCCTTTCACGATCTGTAACTGGTGAAGTTTTAACACTTGAATCGGCAATTCACTCAAACGAATAGCTCCCTCCAACATGGATTCACGACTTTCTCCCGGTAACCCGAAAATCAAATGCGCCCCAATCGTTATACCACGTCCCGCTGTTGCCCGGATAGCCTGTTCTGCAACGGAAAAATCATGCCCCCGGTTTACCTGCCGTAAAATAGTATCATTCGCAGACTCCACTCCGTATTCCACGCAAACATAATATCGTTGAGCCAACTTTTCCAGATAATCCAAAATTTCCTCGCTCACCACATCCGGCCGTGTCCCGATCACCAATCCCGAAATCATCGGATGAGCCAAAGCTTCCTCGTAACGCAACTTCAACACATCTAACGATGCATACGTGTTCGAATACGCTTGAAAATAAGCCAAATATCTTTGTCCCTTATACTTCCGGGCAAAGAAACGGATACCTTCCTCGATCTGTTCCGTGATCCCCCGTACGGCTCGACAATAATCCGGGTTAAAACTCTCGTTATTACAGAACGAACATCCTCCCACGCCCTTACTTCCATCCCGGTTTGGACAAGTAAATCCTCCATCTATCGACAATTTTTGCACCCTTTCCTGAAAAAGAGTCTTAAAAAAAGTCGGATAGTCATTATATCGTTTTTTACCGGGTTCAAATTTCATTTGGAACTAAATATTAACAGGTCGCAAAAATAAATATTTATCTGTTTAGAATTTAACAAAGCTCACTAATTTTTTATTAGCACCCTCAATTTTACCGGAAAGTTACCTATTTCATACGTTTGCGTAGATTTTAACTATTTTTTCCTATTTATATATTCAAGAAAAAAAATTATCTTTGCATCCCAAGATGAAAATTTTGAGAAAAGAATGATCTATAAACAATCTCTCCTGAATGTCAGGAGATAAACGCAAAAATCTAACAGAATATGAGTACGAAGTACGTTTACACCTTTGGCGACGGAAAAGCAGAAGGAAAAGCAGACATGAGAAATCTGCTGGGTGGCAAAGGCGCCAATCTTGCCGAAATGAATCTCATTGGAGTTCCTGTTCCTGCAGGTTTTACTATTACAACAGAAGTTTGTACCCTTTATAATCAAGAAGGAAAAGACGCTGTAGTAAAACTAATCGAGAATGACGTTAAAGCCGGCATTGCAGCTACAGAAAAATTAATGAATGCCAAATTCGGATCAAAAGGAGAGGCTTTCCCTCTTTTAGTTTCCGTACGTTCCGGTGCCAGAGTGTCCATGCCGGGTATGATGGATACCGTGTTAAACTTGGGAATGAATGATGATGCCGTTAAAATTGTGGCAGAAAAATCAGGTAACGCCAGATTTGCATGGGATTCATACCGTCGTTTCGTACAAATGTATGGAGATGTCGTGATGGGCGTTGCAGCCGGAAAAGGCGAACACAACCCGTTCGAAGTTGAAATCGACAAATTAAAAGCAGAAAAAAACATTTCTAACGACACCGAATTCTCGGCTGAAGACTTACAAGAACTTGTTCGTCGTTTCAAAATTGTCGTTAAAACCAAAACCGGTAAAGATTTCCCGACCTGCCCGTGGGAGCAATTATGGGGAGCCATCTGCGCCGTGTTCGATTCATGGATGACGGAACGCGCTGTTCTGTACCGTCAGTTGAATCAAATCCCGGAAGAATGGGGAACCGCAGTGAATGTTCAAGCCATGGTATACGGAAACATGGGTAACAATTCCGCTACCGGAGTTGCTTTCACGCGTGATGCCGCTACCGGAGAAGATATCTTCAACGGAGAGTACTTGATCAACGCACAAGGAGAGGACGTTGTTGCCGGAATCCGCACCCCGCAGGAGATTACCATCGAGGGATCTCGCCGCTGGGCTAAAATGCAGAACATTTCAGAAGAAGAGCGTGCCGCTAAATATCCTTCATTGGAAGAATCCATGCCAACCGCTTACGCAGAATTAAATGCTGTTCAACAAAAATTGGAAGATTATTTCCACGATATGCAAGACCTTGAATTTACCATCCAAGACGGTAAATTATGGATGTTGCAAACCCGTAACGGAAAACGTACCGGTACGGCTATGGTAAAAATGGCTGTTGACATGCTTGAACAAGGTATGATCAATGAAGAAACTGCAATTCTTCGCCTTGAAGCAGCTAAACTGGATGAATTACTTCACCCGGTATTCGCCAAAGAATCACAATCCAAAGCAAAAGTATTAACCAAAGGTTTACCGGCATCTCCGGGTGCTGCTTGCGGACGTGTTGTATTCTTTGCTGACGAAGCTGAAGAATGGAAAAACAGAGGAGAGCAAGTAATATTAGTTCGTTTGGAAACTTCTCCTGAAGATTTACGCGGCATGAACGTTTCAGAAGGAATCCTTACCGCTCGCGGGGGTATGACCTCTCACGCAGCTGTTGTTGCCCGCGGTATGGGTAAATGCTGTGTTTCCGGAGCCGGAGAAATCGTTGTTGATTACCACAAACGTACCTTTACCGTGAAAGGCGTTACCATCAATGAAGGCGACTGGATTTCTTTGAATGGTTCTACCGGAGAAGTTTACTTGGGTAAAGTAGCCACTACCGAGGCGTCACTGGATCATGACTTCAAAACCATCATGGATTTGGCCGAAAAACACACTCGTATGTACGTGAGAACGAATGCAGACACGCCTCGCGATGCAAAAGTAGCACGTGATTTCGGTGCCAAGGGTGTTGGCCTTTGTCGTACGGAGCATATGTTCTTCGAAGGAGACCGTATTGACGCTATGCGTGAAATGATCCTATCTGATACTGTTGAACAACGTCGTATCGCTTTATCAAAAATTCTTCCGATGCAAAGAAGTGACTTCGAGGGAATCCTTGAAGCTATGGACGGACTTGGAGTTACCATCCGTTTATTAGACCCGCCATTGCATGAATTTACCCCGAACGAGCCGGAATCTCAAAAATATATGGCTGAAAAAATGGGCATTTCAGTAGAAGTTGTCAAAGAAAAAGTGGATGCGTTACACGAATTCAACCCGATGTTAGGTCACCGTGGTTGCCGTTTAGGTATTACTTATCCGGAAATCACCGAAATGCAGGCTCGTGCAATCATTGAAGCAGCTTGTAACTTGAAACTGAAAGGCCTTAACCCGAAACCGGAAATCATGGTTCCGTTGGTGGGTACCGTGAAAGAATTAAGACAACAAGCAAACATCATCCGTTGCACTGCTGACGTGGTATTTGCAGAAAAGGGCGTGAAAGTAGATTACATGGTAGGAACCATGATCGAAATTCCCCGTGCCGCATTAACCGCTGACCAAATTGCAGAAGTTGCAGAATTCTTCTCATTCGGAACGAACGACTTAACCCAGATGACTTTCGGATACTCTCGTGATGACGCTGGTAAATTCTTACCGGAATATATCAAGAAAGGAATTTTGAAAACCGATCCGTTCGCTGTATTGGATCAAGAGGGTGTTGGACAATTAGTTCAAATGGGTGCTCAAAAAGGACGTTCGACCAACAGTAAGTTGAAACTTGGAATCTGTGGAGAACATGGTGGAGAACCTTCTTCCGTGATCTTCTGTGACAAAGTGGGTATGGACTATGTTTCATGTTCACCGTTCCGTGTACCCATCGCTCGCCTGGCTGCCGCACAGGCTGCTATCATGCACGCAAAAAAATAAAAACAGCATAGTTTATGAAAAAAACCACTTGTGAAAACAAGTGGTTTTTTTGTCCTTATTCAATCCGCACCCATTTCACCGCATCAGCCATCAAGACCTCATTATTTTTCAAACCATCATCATGTAGTACCAACTTCACATACCCCTCTGTCAATTGAAATATTCCGGCCGCCACCCATCCACCACGAGAGTTAAAAGGAGTCGTCCACAATTCTATAGGCTCCTTACCTACATAATAAATAACACTTTTTACCCCTGCACTCAATCCATTAATATTCAACGTGATACTTTCTTCCAAACCATCATGATAAAAAGTATAACGATGAAGCGGCTGCACCCAATCATTCAAAAACATTCCCACGTAAATATACATTTCATACGTTCCACTCCGTGGAATTCGAGCATTCCACTCCACGTCCGCCTGCTTTCCTCCAGCACCTTTACAATGGAACCCCCGGACAAATTCACCATAACTATTTATATCATAATTAAAGACAGGACTCCAAGAGGTCGGACTCAAAAGGTGTCGTTGATAACCTTCCCACTTCCGGGTAAAAAAGAAACTTTTTCCTTTTATAACCTTGAATCCTTCGTCCTCATCATCCACGATGATTTCATTTTCAGAAGGACAGAACAATGACGTGTCACAATCAAAACAACCTTCATCCCATCTTGATAAATTACAGGATTCCATTGCATTTTCGTATTCGCCCGGCAAATTCTGAGACAAATTAGTATTTAACCGTACTCTTAGGAAATCAGAACTTGGCTGCATCAGATAATAATTCACTTCCTTGGCACAGCCTGCTTCAATCAAGTAATGTTGATCTATTATTTTCTTCCTTGCACTCTCCCACGCCTCTAAAGAAACAATCGCATCCACTCCCGTGGGGTTCCACACTTTAAAATGTACAAATCGTTTCTCTGAATTCTCCGTCTGAATTCTCTGCGTATGAAAATTTCGTACAAGTAACTTCGGCACGCCTCGTTCATGCAACCATTGAGGGATATATTCCCTCAAATCCCAATTAAACCTTGCCTGAAACACATCCAGAAAATAATCCAAACTCACTTCCTGAAAAGGATGTTCTTTCAAAAAGTGATCCATGAAAGCCGAAAAATCCGTCCACGCCACTTGAGTCAAAATATAACGTTGAAGTTGCAATGCTTTCAAGTAGATAACACTCTCCATACAAAAACTAGCGCTATCCATATGTAAAGCATCCCATAAACTATGATGCATAAGAAATTTCACACCTTCCCAATGATAAGATAATTTGTCCGATAATGCCATTTCCCTCTCCTCAGCCTGCCTTTGCATGATCGTTATCATCCGATGTATAACAGGAACCTTATCAGACGTGATCAACGTTCCACACGTCATCAAAAGTGGTCTTATGCTATATTTATTATCCGGCCAAGCACTAAATAATTTTTCACTCCACATCCGATCTCGTTCCTGTTTACTATTAAATAATATTTCTTTAACAGACAATTCCGGGACATCATGTTTTTGCACCCTACTCATGTATTCTTCAGATAAGATATATTTCTGAAACCATTCCTCAGACTTTTCTTCTTTGGTCTTTACTTTTTTCATCCTCCGCCGAAATTCAGAAGGGACAACACCTCTCCATTCCCTGTAAAGCTGCATTTCCGGGTGAACGTAATCATTCTTCTCTTTCCAAGAACGCTCGAAAGCATAAAAAGAAACAGGCACTTCCACGAAAGCCAACTTATCAAATGGGTATTTTCCCCCGGGACTCATCCACTGAAGCACGGTAGATGTACGCTTTAAACTCCATTCCAGAGCTTGTAGATAGTCCCCCCAAGCGCTCCCCAACATCGATTTCTTCGTTCCGTAAAACTCGAAAAGCAAAGGATTGCCCGCAAGTCGAAACGAATCTCGATAAAACTGACCGGAAATCAAGGTAATTCCCTGTAATTTGCGGTTATTTGTGAAATAGCTCGTATCTCCTGAAACAGTTAACTCACCTTGCGACACAACCGTGTTACCTTGAGCAGGCACAACCGTAAGCGTGTAATCTGTGTATTCAGAAGTATTCACATAAGGATTCATTAACTCGGTCACGGGTTTACTCACAGGATACCATAAAGCTTCTGGGGTTAATAACGTGAAAGCTTTTCCCGTGAAAACAAATTTTTTCCCATAACAAGCGAAAAGCTCATCCTGTTCCTGCTCATCGTATCGCTCCGGAGATATATCCAAATAGCAAATCTGCGGATCAATCGCCCCCGAATAAGAAAGCTCCAACTCACACCGTTCATCCGGGTACAGCGATTTTTCAATCACCGCAATCTGCTGATTTCTAGTAAAATTTAAATTATAATTCCCGGCAGTAACACTTGTTATTTCCAAAGAAGGATTCAAATAAAAAATTACAGTATCCACCCGGAATGAATTACTATTTCGAACAGATATCACGCTATGAGCTAATATTTTCTCACCATGAATATCATACTTGATTTCATGCTGATCAATCTTTACTTTAGGATATGCATCGTACTTTTTCTGAATAGCGATCCAATCGCTCCTTGTCTCTCGCATAACTTGATGTGGTAACCAATATAACCAACCAGTCAGAAATCCTAACAGCACGAACACCAACCCAACTATCCCTAATCTTCTCGACCGTCCTATATTATTAGGGAGACGTTTGAATCCATACACGGAAATCACGAAACATCCTACCCCAACCAACACGAACACCAACCGATGCAACAAATAACTCCCCATAGCCGGATGTCCCACCATCGAAGAAAATATATGAGGAACCCGGGATGCCATGCAATCAAATACACCCAAGGCTTTTGTTGAAAAGACAAAAAGGGAAAGAAGAAAGGATATCACCAGTACCGTAAAAGCAAAAAAACGGAATTTTATCCATATTTTTATCATGAAAGCCAAACCGGACATGAATAATAAGGCCGGTAAAGAAACTGTCAATAAATAGAAAAGGTAAAGTCCGACATTAAATTTAAAGCTACTCGCAAATAAATGAATGAGCATACAAATAAACATGGAAATAACATTCAATACCAAAAATGCGACCACCACCCCAACGAGCTTCCCTGTCAAATATTCCAAATTACTAAAATCCCGTGCCAGAAACACGTCATTCGTCTTTTCAATATTATCCCGATAAACAAAATCTCCAACTACAAAAATCACAAGAAACGACTGCATGATCCCCCAAAGATAAGCATTTGCGTATGGCATCCCGGAAGGCAAATTCACAGTGTACTCAAATACCCGCCAATCACTCTGGAGAAAGGCATGAAACACTGTAATTCCCAACAACATAAATCCGCACAACAATAAAAAAATAAAATTACGACAAAGTAATTTTCCCTCGTAATGAGCAATCAATAAAATCTTATAACTATCCATAAAACAAAATGGAATTATTACTCGGTTATCTAACTCCCTGCAAATTGTATCGCATCACTTTTTATACAAGCCCAATCATAAGGACAAACAAAATTTGATTTAACAAACACAAACAAACTTCTTGACGGAGATTGAGCTATTGTAATACGAACAGTCGTTTTTATTCCGCCTGGAGGTTCTGGGTAAGTGATTTGTACAGTTCCAATTCCCACACAGCCATCATATCTCCCCGTTATCGTTACTGTAGCACTCCCACTCCCAACAACAACCACCTCAATCCAACCTACCCCGTATGCTGCATGATGGTAATCTCCTCTCCTAACCCAACAAACACTTTCATCACTACTTCTAGCATCAAAATCGACTGTAGAATAAATTTTACCCCCATCTCTATCTCGAAACTCTATTCCAACGGTATAAATTGGAATAATTTCCTCCTCTTGCGCACAAAGAGGAATAGCAAAAATCATCGTTACAAATAATAACGACATTTTTTTCAAAAGAATCAGCATTCCATTCATAAGCATAAATTTTAAGTTTCATTCCATTCTGCTTTATTCATTAATATTTATATTTTCATCTTTATAACACAAAAAACAACCTTTCATACTATTCAAATCTCATTTTTAATATAGCCCATAAAAACTTGTCTTTTATCAGATGAATTGTCACCCAAAGAAGATACACCTCATCACTTGTAACTTCCCCACATTAACCCTATCTTTGTATCAAACAAAATACAAAACGCCATGCAACAAAATATAGAACATCCTGAAAATGATGCCTGTTACGAAGGCTTAGCCGTCAATAAAGGCATCGAACAACCGGATCCCGTGAATCCAGCCATTGCAGAAAGACTAAAGCATTTAAAGAAGAAAACACTGACCACAGATGAATACGTGACCGGGATCTTCCGGGGAGATATCAATATCTTAAGTCAAGCAATCACTCTTGTGGAAAGTGCCCGCATTGATCATCAGGCCATGGCACAGGAGGTCATTAATCGTTGTCTGCCCAACACGGGTAAATCCGTTCGTATCGGGATTACGGGGGTTCCTGGAGCCGGGAAAAGCACCTTCATCGAAGCTTTCGGTAAATTCCTTACAAGCGAGGGACACAAGATCGCTGTATTGGCCATTGATCCCAGTAGTGAACGTTCAAAAGGAAGTATCCTGGGAGACAAAACCCGTATGGAAGAATTATCATGTGACCCACATGCATACATTCGTCCTTCCCCATCGGCAGGCTCTTTAGGTGGTGTCGCTCGCAAAACAAGGGAAGCCATGTTATTATGCGAAGCCGCCGGATTTGATATTATCCTAATCGAAACCGTAGGAGTCGGACAAAGTGAGACCGCCGTACATTCCATGGTCGACTTCTTCTTGCTAGTACAGATTGCCGGGGCCGGAGACGAATTACAAGGAATTAAGCGAGGGATCATGGAGATGGCCGACAGTATCATCATCAATAAAGCAGATGGGAACAACATCACCCGTGCGGAACTCGCCAAAGTTCAGTTACAAAATGCCCTTCATCTGTTTCCACCTCACGAATCTGGCGTAGAACCCAAAGTGATGACTTGTTCTGCCTACGAGAAAACTGGAATAAAAGAAATATGGGAAAACATACTACATTATTGTAGCGAAACCCAACAAAGTAAATATTTCGACATCCGTCGTAGCGAACAAGCTAAGTACTGGATGTACGAAACCATCAACGAACAACTGAGGAATCGTTTCTATCAAAGCCAAAAAGAACAAATAAGAGAAGCAGAAGAAAAAGTGCAACATAACGAAGAAAGTTCTTTCGCCGCAGCATTCCGCTTGTTAGATAACTATTTCAAGGAAGACACGAAACTATAATCGTTAAGCATATTCTCTCCATCATGCTATTATTCAAGCAGGTGGAGAGGTATAATAACTAAACAATTTTCCCTCTTGGACACCTTGAGATTTGTATCCCCAAATATTAATACACTTTCAAAAAGACAATTTTAAGATAAGCATAGGGATCAAATATTCCTTTCTAAAAGAATTATTAAACGAACGTTTAATGCCATTCAAATATAAACAAATTTCGTCAAATTCTCATAATTCATTTCTTTTTTTCGAATCTGATAATCAACAATTCACAGGTGATTAAAAAGTTATTATATTTGTTCAGTATGGATAAAATGAATTTTTATTAAACGTTGGTTTAATGATATAGAAGGATCAATGTAGCCTAAAAAAATTCAGAGTCCGCCTCTATGGTTGCAAATTGTATGTGAAAGAACATGTTACATTCCCATCGGCATCGCTTAGGCGATGTCGGGGACATGTTCAATTCTTTTAAACAAAAATCCTGTTTACCCGCAAAAATTCGGAATTTCAGCTAACATTTGAAATTTTCCATCCCCGGAGATCTCCCCACAAAAATGTAAACACCCGTTCGTTATCGCAACAAAACGAGCTGCAATGGACAAATTATACTGGAATGCCTGATCGAAGACAGCTTGCGCTAACACCACGGAAGGAGCCTTACACTCCACGATAAGGTAAGGAATCGCCTGCCTATCATAACATACCAGATCGAAACGCCTCTTCATACCGCATACTTGAATCTCTTTCTCAACAGCAATCAACCGAGCGGGATAACCTTTACTCTCGATCAAGAAATGAATAAAATGCTGCCTTACCCACTCTTCCGGAGTCAACACGACATATCTTTTCCGGATAATATCGAAAATCCAAATCTGCCCGTTCTGCTTTTTCACCTTGTACTCGAAAGGAGGTAAGTTCAAACTTTTCACACGCTCACTTTTTATCTTTTCTTACTTTCAACAAACTACTATCACCATAACTCAAAAAACGAAAATCGTGAGCCAAGGCGTAATCGTACACATTGTGCCAATCTTCCCCGATAGCCGCCGCAACCAATAACAATAACGTACTCTGTGGCTGATGAAAATTGGTAAACATCGCCGTGATCACCCGGTACGAATAGCCGGGAACAATAATAATCGTGGTCTTTGCCTTCAACAATTCTGCATCCTGTTCATCGAACCACCCCAACAAGGCTGTCATAGATTCTTTCAACGAGTAACCGGAAGGCAAGTCGTAAGCTTCCCACTGCCCCAGTGAACTGAAATCCTCATCTCCTAAAATTCGTTTCACACCCATCCAATACAGACTTTCCAAGGTACGGACGGATGTTGTTCCCACGGCAATAATATTTTCCGGGTGAGTACATAGATGCTCCACGACTTCCCGCCGAACGGAAATATGTTCCGTGTGCATATCGTGTCCCCCGATAGTCTCGCTTTTCACGGGACGGAATGTCCCTGCCCCTACATGCAAGGTCAGCTCCTCGATCGTTATCCCTTTTTCCCGTAAGGCTTTCAACACGGGGATACTGAAATGCAACCCGGCTGTCGGGGCTGCCACCGATCCCTCATTCTTGGAATACACCGTTTGATAGCGAATTTTGTCATCCTCTTCCGACTCTCGATTCAAATAAGGCGGGATCGGAATACGCCCGCAACATTCCAACACTTCACTAAAACTGGCCGAAGCATCCCAGGTAAATTCCACGATAACATCATTCTCTTCGCGAAATTTCAGTGTCGCAGCCAACTGATATTCTTTCCCCTCAAACTGATAATGACAATAAATCGTTCCCTCTTTCCATTTCTTCAAATTTCCGACCATACATTTCCACTCGCACTTCCCGTAAGCGGCAAAGCTCTGCACGTAGTCAGAGGGCCGGTAAGGTTCCAAGCAGAAAACCTCTATCATGGCTCCCGTGACTTTTTGAAAAAGAATCCGGGCATAAATCACTTTCGTGTTGTTAAACACCAACATCTTCCCGGCATCAAGGATTTCCGGTACCTCGTAAAAATGCCTCTCGTCAATCCTGCCCTCGTCATAAATCAACAACTTCGACGCCTCCCGGTTTTCCAAGGGGAACTTGGCAATCCGCTCGTCGGGCAGATCATATATATAATCCTCAATCCTAATTTCTTTTAGCTTCTCTACCATGTCACGAGAATTTTCGATTGCTATTTTTTTTGTCATTCGGCAATAATATCTTACTTTTAAGGCTGCAAAAGTAATGATAAATAACGAAAAAAAGGAAATGAGATATTCCATTCTCAAATTTTCCAACCGACATATTATGAACATGAAAACAAAAAAAGATATCGTGGAAGATTGGTTGCCCCGGTACACCGGACGGGCCTTGGAAGATTTTTCAAAACACATCATCCTGACCAACTTTGATTACTACCTTGACTTGTTCGCAGAAAAATACAATGCCCCCATCATCGGGGAGAATAAAAATATGCCCAACGTTTCGCACGACGGGATCACCATGATTAATTTCGGAATGGGTAGTGCTAACGCCGCCACCATTCTGGACTTACTTTCTGCCATAGAACCGGAAGCCGTGTTGTTCATCGGGAAATGTGGGGGACTGAAAGCCAAACACCACGAGGGGGACTACATCCTTCCCATTGCCGCCATCAAAGGAGAAGGTACATCCAACGACTACATGCCGAAAGAAGTCCCTTCCCTGCCCTCTTTCAGCGTTCAGAAAGCCTGTTCAAAAATAATTACGAATCATGACAGGCAATATTACACGGGAGTGGTATACACCACCAACAGACGAGTATGGGAATTCGACGAGAATTTCAAAGAATACTTGATAAAAACACGAGCGCTGGCCGTGGACATGGAAACTGCCACGATTTTCACCGTCGGGTTCGCCAACCGTATACCGACTGGAGCCTTACTCTTAATATCAGACAGGCCCATGATTTCCGACGGCATAAAAACATCTGAATCAGACAAAATCGTCACGCAAAATTTCGTCCGGCAACATCTCGATATAGGCATTGAAACCATGCAATACATCAAGGATAAAAATTATTCCATGAGGCATCTTATTTTTTAAATATTATGTCGTACTTTCGTTGTCAAATTATATTGCATATGCTGAAGGGACTATTTTACATCTTTTTAGGGATGATGCTCGCTTGTTCATGTGACAGCAAAAGTAAAAAACAAAACGAACAGGAAGTAAACACCCCCACCAGCGTGAATGATTCTAACGCTATTGCCAAAATTGAATTCCCGCAAAAATCATTCAACTTTGGCGACCTGCAAGAAGGAGAAATCGTCACGCACACGTTTCGTTTCAAAAACACGGGAACCAAAAGTCTTGTCATTCTCAACGTGGAAGCCAGCTGTGGCTGCACTACCCCCAAGTATGACAAAAAACCGATCCCGCCAGGAGGGGAAGGAAAAATCGAAGTTGAATTTAACTCTTCAGGCAGATATGGTAAACAATACAAAGTAATTAATATCTTTGCAAACGTTCCGGAAAAAGTGATTGAACTAAAAATAATCGCAAATATCAAGAATAAATAAAAAAGTAAATTTATGAACACAATTTTCATGTTAACATTACAACAAACTGCTACACAAGGTAACGCTTTCATGCAATTCTTACCCCTTATTCTTATTGTCGTTGTATTCTGGTTTTTCATGATCAGACCCCAGATGAAAAGACAAAAAGAATTGAAAAAATACCGGGATGAATTGAAGAAAGGCGACAAAGTCATGACAACCGGGGGTATCTTCGGAAAAATTGTCGAGATCAACGACTTTACCGTTATCATTGAAGTAGAAAGTCAAGCCAGATTAAAAGTAAGCAAGGAAGCCATCGTGAAAGACATGACGGACGTTCCGGCTAGCAAATAATTTTAGTTACAGGTTACAAGTTCGCCAGTTACTAGTTTTGTCTTTCGTAACTCGCAACTTGTAACCTGAAACTTGTAACCCTTCCAGCATATGCGTGGTTTTATCGGTAAAATACTCGGTTATTTTGGTGCATCCCATGAACTGCACATCAAACGTAACGTGGTCACGTACGGAATCTGCGTTATCATCGCAACCGTCTTGTGGTTTTTAAACGCACTGAACAAAGAGTACACCACGGAAATTACTTACCCGATAAAATACACGGAACTTCCCAAGGGAAAACTGCTCGTTTCCGAGCCGCCCAAAGAAATGACCCTAGCAATAAAGGCTCACGGTTTCGCCCTATTGCGTTACAGCATCAGCACCTCTTTTTTACCGATCGTACTCAATGTAAGTTCGTTGCTAGATAAAAAAGACCTGCTGGAATACACGATAAACACGTCTGAGATAAAAGACCGCATCAGCACCCAGTTGAACACGGACATACAGCTGATATCTATTAAACCGGAAAGCATCACGTTTAAGTTCTCCCGGTTCGAAAGTAAAAGAGTTCCGGTTATTCCCCGGGTCGAGTACACGTTGAAACGACAGTACATGCTGAAAAACGATATTTCTGTTACTCCCAATCACGTGGACATCAGTGGACCGGCCTCTATTCTTGACACGCTAAAAGCGGTGTACACGGAACCCATTTCCTTAAAAAACCTCTCTAAAGAGGTAACTAAAACCGTCTCGTTTGAAGAAATTTACGGGACTCAAATCAACGAGAACGATGCGAAAGTCAAAATTGAAGTGGAGCGATTCACGGAATCGAAAAAAACAGTCCCCCTCGTTGTTAAAAATCTACCGGATTCACTCTTGATCCGTCTGTTTCCTCACTCGATAGACGTGACATTTGACGTGGGATTAAGTCGCTATGAAGTAGTATCTGATACCAGTTTCTCTTTCTACGTGGATTATAACCAAATCAAGACCAACCCGGCATCCTTGAAAATCGAAATCGAGCGATCCCCTCGTCACATAAAAGACCTGGTATTCACCCCGGAAACAGTTGAGTATCTTATCGAAAAGAAAAAATAATCCCATGCTAAAGATTGGTTTGACAGGAGGCATCGGAAGCGGAAAATCCACGATAGCTAAAATTATCGCGACATTAGGATACCCCGTGTATATTAGCGATTTCAAAGCATCCGAGCTAATCAACCGGGATGAAGAAATCAAAAAACATTTAATCGAACTATTCGGCAAAGACATTTACCAGCCCAACGGGAACCTGGATAAAAAACGGCTAGCAGGTATCATATTTAATGATAAAGAAGCTATCAAGCAAGTAAATGGCATTGTTCATCCTGCCGTAACACGAGATTTCATGGAGTGGTGTTCGGCACAACGACGCCCGCTTCTATTCTTCGAATCGGCTATTCTATTTGAAGCAAAACTCGAAAACCTCTTCGATTACATCATTCTTATCACAACAGACTTGGAAACCCGCGTGGAACGAGTGATCTCAAGAGATTCTACTACACGGGAAAAAGTGATTGAACGCGTTAACAATCAAATGTCCGATGAAATAAAACAAACAAAATCGGATTTCGTAATTTATAACAACAATGATGACAAAGTGATAAAACAAATCCTTTCCATCATTCATCAATTAAACAATATTCATTCAAAACAAGTATAATATGGCAAAATACGGTAAATGTATAGGAGCAGGTTTAGGTTTTGTCATGGGAGGTCCCATAGGCGCCTTGTTCGGTTATTTCATCGGTTCCACGTTCGACACCGCAACAGTTGTAACATCCGGCCCGGGGAATGATCCGGGTACTCGTCCCACGGGAAGAGGAGATTTCCTGCTAAGTCTTGTTGTTCTGGCAACAGCCTTGATGAAAGCCGATGGAAAAGTAACCCGGAATGAATTGGATTACGTGAAAAAGTTCTTCCGGGACAATTTCGGTCTGGAAGGAGAACGTGAGGCCTTGGCAATCATCAAGGATCTATTAAACAAAGACATTGAGGTGGAACAAGTTTGTACCCAAATCCGCATGAACATGAACGTCTATTCCCGCACTCAACTATTATATTTCCTATTCGGACTAGCCAAGGCAGACGGGATGGTATGTAAATACGAGATTTCTTTGTTGGACAAAATAGCCAATTTATTGGGAATCGATTCTACCACGTACCAGTCAATCAAAGCCATGTACTATGACGATTTGAACTCTGCTTACAGCATTTTAGGCATTAGCTCCACCGCTACCGACGAAGAAGTAAAAAAAGCCTACCGGAAAATGGCCATCGAAAACCACCCGGACAAAGTAGGGTACATGGGAGAAGATATTCGCAAGGCTGCCGAGAAGAAATTCATGGCTATCAACGAGGCTTACGAGAAAATAAAAAAACAACGGGGAATCAATTAGCCGGACAAGAAGGATTGAAATAAAAAAAATAAATATTTCATTGCTTTTACTTTTAAACATTGATTCGTACTTTTGCCCACCAATAACAAAACACAAAAAGAAAGCAATATGTTGAAAGAAATTTTATCCATATCAGGAAAACCCGGGTTATTCAAATTAATCAATAACACCGCAAATGCCTTGATTGTAGAATCATTACTTGACGGGAAACGCTTTCCTGCATATTCTAATGCTAAAATTATCGCCCTCGAAGATATTTCAATTTACACGGAAGATGAAGACATGCCTCTGAAAACAGTGTTCAAACGTATGTATGAAAAAGAAGAGGGCAAACCGGCCATCAATCACAAAGAATCATCCGCAGCGATCACGAACTATATCGAATCTGTCATCCCGGAATATGATGCGGATCGCGTTTATGTTTCAGACATGCGAAAAATGATCCAATGGTATAATTTATTATTAGACAAAAACCTTCTGAACTTCGACGAACCGGAAGAAGAAAAGAAAGAAGAGTAAGTTTATAAAGTTTGAAAGTTTATAAGGTTTATAAACTTTCAAACTTTACAAACCTATTACCCAGTATGGCAAACGACTACTTCCAATTCAAACAATTCACCATTCGACAAGAAAAATGTGCCATGAAAGTCGGCACGGATGGTGTCCTTCTTGGAGCGTGGGCAGATTTAACCCATGCACAACGTTTGCTTGATATCGGTACAGGCACGGGGCTTATGGCCATCATGGTTGCACAACGCAATCTCGAATTAATCATTGATGCTATCGAAATTGATCCGGCGGCTTTTGAACAGGCTCGGGAGAATGCCAATAATTCCCCTTGGCGAGAACGCATCCATCTTTTTCAAGGCGAAGTGCAAGCATTTACCCCCACGTACAAATACGACATCATCATTTGTAACCCGCCTTTCTTCATTAATTCAACCCAAAATCCGGAACTTAACCGCACCCTAGCCCGGCATTGCGAAACATTATCACACGAGGACATCCTCCAAGTTAGCGACAATTTATTATTACCGGGAGGTAAACTTTGTGTCATACTACCTGTTAACGAAGCCAAACATTTTATAGAATTAACCCAAGGCAAAAAATGGTTTGTTAACAAATTATCAACAGTTTACCCCACACCCGACAAGGCACCTAAACGTCAACTCATTGAACTCTCGAAAGTTAAAAAACACCACGTAGAAGATTCAATAATTCTTGAAATAGAGAGACATACTCTTCACGAGAGTTACGCAAACTTAACCAGAGATTTTTACTTGAAACTCTGATTCCCGAAGTTTTATCTCGTTCCACATCTTCATCAGGATTTAAATCTCCTTACAGAAAAGATTAACGATCTATTAACTATCGAATATGGGAATACCCCCTATCTTTGCAATGTAGAAAACAGATAGAAGACACAGTTTTTTTTCATAAGTTTGTATGTTTAGGTTAGTAGTTAGTAATTAAATAAGAGATCGCCCCATCGGTCTCTTATTTTTTTTTA